>DTUY01000179.1 GCA_012963885.1 Candidatus Poribacteria bacterium
TGATCAATCCAGTCGATCCGACTTAGATCTAGAACACCTTGGTGAATCCCTGTATCTGTCGCAATCCAGATCTCATTTTTATCTACGAAAAGGAGATAAGTAGCTGTATCCGAAACGGAAACTGTCGACCAGAATCCGTTAAAAAAATTTAGGCTATGGTCTGTGACAGTCCAAATCCTCCCAAATTGATCTTCAGCAACTAAGCGAATGTTGTTACTGCTTATATTGTTGCCAGCCCGTGTAAAGTTTCGGAAATTGAAATTTTGTTGTGAATTGATGGACTGGCACACAATAAGCAATAGAAACACAAATGAAATGGGTATATATACATTTCAAACTTTTCCGCTTCTGATCGTTAGGATAAGTTTGCTTCATTTGATGAAATCTTGTACCATTTGTCAGTGGAGGTTTATAAACATGATACCCAAAATTTTAGTGAGTATATTTGTGGCTTTTATAATAGCCACTCTAGACATCAGAACTGAGGAAGATAGAATGAAAAATTTGAAAATTGGGATGGTTGCACCAGACTTCACTCTGATGGGAGATGACGGACAAAAGCATAAAATATCTCAGCACCTCGGCAAGAAAAACGTTGTTCTGGCTTTTTATCCTAAAGATTTTACTGGTGGCTGAACGGCTGAACTTCGATCGCTCCGTGACGAGTTAAGTAGAATTGAGGCTACCGGGACCGTTGTTTACGGTATCAGCACAGATGATCAGGAATCACATAAAAAGTTTAGCCAAGCTGAAGAGTTTGGGTTCTCGCTTTTGGCTGATGTAGATCATGCTGTTAGTCAACAGTATAGCGGATTGCGAGGTCAGTCTCTATCCAACCGTGTTACTTTTGTCATCGATCATGCTGGTTATATTCGTGTTATTGACAAAGAAGTTGATGTGCAAAATCACGGTTCCGATTTGGTGAAGATAATTGAGGGTACAACCCAGTACCAGATAAAAGTTGGACAACCCGC
The DNA here is from genome assembly GCA_012963885.1 of Candidatus Poribacteria bacterium. Taxonomy (GTDB): domain Bacteria; phylum Poribacteria; class WGA-4E; order WGA-4E; family UBA9662; genus UBA9662. Next base: position 975 of record DTUY01000179.1, read on the forward strand.
ACCAGATTTTATTGCACACGATCAAGACGGCAAAACGCATCAAATTAGTAATCTCAAAGGCAAGAAGAACGTAATCCTTGCGTTTTATCCGGCAGACATGACACCTGGCTGAACGATGGAAGTCTGTTCACTCCGGGATGAGTTGAATAATTTTGAAACTCTTGAAGTTGCCGTTTATGGTGTTAGTGTACAAAATCAAAAATCACATAAGAAATTTGCTGATAAACACAGTCTCGGATTTCCTCTGCTGGTTGATACAGGTCGTAACATCAGTTTGCTTTACCATGCAATATCAAAACCGGAAGGCAATTGCAAGCGAATCACGATTTTGATTGGGAAAAACGGTGACATTGTTCAAATTGATGACAAGGTTAGTGTTCGAAAACATGGCAGAGACCTAATTGATTTTATCAAATCTCTAAATTAAGTGGATCAACTATTTTCAAAATGGACAAAATCAATTAGAAAGACCGCGCCTAAAAGCACGCTTTTTTGATTAGGATCTGCATCCGGCGGAAATGTGATGCCGAAATTGTCGGAGTCAGTGAAGGTTTCTTTCAAAAGCCCGCTCCACTTTTTGGTAATGTGCCCAATCTCTCTTTCATCTCGGTAGATATTGAAAGTCCACGGATGAAGCAGAGGGCCAAAGAGCTGATATATTTCCTGTCCTGATGAATCTTTTACAGAGTATATTCGACGCAAAATTGAAAATTGCCTTTTAACTGTTCCGACTAACTTTCCTTGATTATCGAAGATCTCAGCAACATGAAAATAAAATCGGAATGGTCGGTACAGTGAAAGAACACTTTCGCCTTGCATGTCCAAAATACGCATCCTGAAAGGCCGCAGTGCCTTCAAAAACCACCTCAGGAGAAAAAAGCCACCCTCTTCTGCGGCCAGGAATAGCTCTTCTCCGGATGAACTCATAACCACATAACGGTTTTTAGTTTCGAAGTTGGTAATAATTTCTCCCCATTCTTTCTTTTGCTGGATAGCGAGTGCGTTGAGCGATTCAAGCCTCTCCATAAATAACCTCCGATTGACTCGATTTAGGTAATGCTTTATTTAAATGCCATTCCTAAGAAGGATCTGCTACGCTTTGGTTTTGGCCAGCTTGGAAGAGCATCGGGATCTCATCTTTAAGTTTTGAGAAGGTACCGATTTTAATTGACTGACGAATGCCCCGCATCAAGCTTAAGTAGAAATGCAGGTTATGAACTGTTTTTAAATGATGGCCCAGCATCTCGTTTTCACTATCAAGGTGACGTAAATAGGCACAAGTGAAATTCTGACATGTGTAACAATGACAATTGGAATCAAGCGGCGTGAAATCAGATCTATATTTCGCGTTACGAATTTTTACCGTGCCAGAGCTAGTAAAAAGCGAACCATTGCGTGCATTTCGAGTTGGCATAACGCAATCGAACATATCGATACCAAAACTAACACTGTGGACTAAATCTTGTGGTGTACCAACTCCCATCAGGTATCTGGGTTTCTCTTTTGGGAGTAGCGGAGCAGTATAAGCTGCTGTCTGGTACATCAACTCCTTTTCCTCTCCAACACTCAGTCCACCAATGGCATATCCAGAAAACCCAATTTCGACAGTACGCTCAACGCTTTCTTTGCGTAGATCATGGAAAAAGCCGCCTTGGACAATACCAAACAGCAACTGATTGGAGTTTTTATGAGTTTCCTTGCAACGTTTAGCCCAGCGCAGTGTCATCTTCATTGAATTCTCAATATATTCTCGATCAGTTGTGTGCGCCGGGCATTCGTCAAAAGCCATGATCACATCAGCACCTAGAGCGTTCTGAATTTCAATGGCGCGTTCCGGGCTAATCATGTGTTTCGATCCATCAATTTCAGATTGGAACTCAACCCCCCTTTCGGTGATTGTTCGGCGTTCCCCCAGGCTGAAAACCTGAAACCCACCACTATCGGTCAAGATCGGCTTTTTCCATCCCATGAATTTATGCAATCCGCCCGCTCGCTGAATAATCTGGTGTCCTGGACGGAGGTAAAGATGATAGGTGTTACCGAGTATAATCTCAGCTCCAATTTCGATCAGGTCTTTCGGAGAACAGGTCTTAACAGTAGCACGAGTGCCGACCGGCATAAATATCGGGGTGTTGACAACACCGTGAGCTGTGCGAAGTTGCCCCAAGCGGGCACAGGTTTTCCCATCTTCTTTTATCAGCCTGAATTTATTTTGCGCCACTTCTATTCACTCAAAGTGTTAACAATTTTTTTAACTGTGCTGCAGATTGGTTGGCGGGATCCGATTTCAGGACAGTTCGAATGGTAGAACTGGCTTGCGTTTTTTTGCCAAGGTGATAATAACAAAGTGCCTTCAGAATATAGATATCAGCAATCGAATCGTAATCATGACGAAAAAAGTAGTCTCGGTCAGCAGCCAGTGCGTTATCGATAGCTCGAATTGCTGTCTCAAAATCGGCAAGCTTTTGACGCCGAAGGAAAAGAGCATTGGCAAGCCCTATCCAAGCATCCGCATTTTGGGTGTCGGTAAGAATTGCATCCTGAAATGATCTCTGTGCCTTGGAAATTATCTGCGAATTAGCACTGGGTATCTGCGACATGCTGAGATGTGCCCATCCCAAGCCATTATGCGCATCAGCCAGACTGGGATCGAGACTAACTGCCCGTTCAAATGCCAAGAGTGCTTGCGAAAAATCGTTTTGATTGTATTCAATCCAGCCGTCCTCCTGATTTTTGAAAGACAGGTCGGAATCAAAATCGCGATCCGTTCCACAACTTAAAAGGAGGCTTAGACAGACCAAAGTAATTGCAAATTTGTGCATGATAGAAACTCTGAATTTATCTTAATATTCATGGTTATTTTATATTCATGGTTATTTTTTAATTCTATCAGAGTCACGAATGATTTGCAAAAGGGTTTTCCCTTTAAGTTTAACTATGGATTGTAATATAATAGACTATGTGTTTGTGCTCTATATAAACCATAGAAGTTCAAGGTTAAAACCTGATGAAACTGAGTTCCGAAGAACTTGAACATCAAGAACTGAAACCTGAAACGCTTGATCTGGCAATTCAGCAAGTAAGAGTAAACGGTTACGTTGTTTTCGAGTCAGTTCTTGATGAAAACCTTGTTGATACGCTTCGTTTCCACTTTATGGAACTTCTAAATGAATATGTGGCTAAAACCGATTCTAATCGCGGTAAAAACCGTTATCAGATGCATCTTCCTTTCGATAAGCCATTTATTAATCCACAAGTTATTACCAACCCAATTGCCTTGTCGGTGACTGACGCTATTATTGGATCTGATTGTATCTGTCACTATCTGGCTTCTGACACACCGCTGCCCAAATCAGAATACCAGCACGTGCACTCCGACATCCATCGACTCTTTCCAAACGGAGAAACCACTCCACCATATAGCATTTCCATGAATATTCCGCTTGTGGACTTCAATCAGGAGAACGGTGCCATGGAAGTTTGGCCAGGAGGCACGCATTTGATGCCGACCGGCATTAATATGAGTCAATTATCAAAAACAATGCATTCCGAGTTAGTCCTAATGCCAGTCGGATCTTTGCTAATTCGTGATATGCGGATGTGGCACCGTGGAACGCCGAATCGGTCTGATGCTGCCCGTCCAAACATGGCGTTTATTTTTTCTCGTTATTGGTTCAAGACATCTTATCCGCCAATTGAAATCACTCAGGAAACTTACGATTCGCTTTCAGATCGTGCTAAGCAGCTTTTCCGGCATGAACAGATTGGTAATGGATCGGATCCGCGTTTCTAAAAAGTAATTTATTATTGCCTAAATGAAGATCGCCTGAGCTGTGTAAATCCAATGAAAATTATGCTGACAACTTGGGGGACTACTGGTGATGTTCGGCCTTTTCTGGCTTTGGCCAAGAGTTTAAAAGTTTCCGGTCATCAAGTTCAAGTTTGTACTTCAAGCGTTTACAGCCAGCAGTTTGAGAAAATTGGCGTTGAATTTTGTCCGGTTGGCATGCCATTCGAGCAAGACCAATTCAATCAGATCATGGACAGGATCATCAATATCCGGAATCCGCTCAAATCTGCTCTGGTGATTGCCAAAGAAGGAATTCTCAACCAGGCTAAACGGTGGTATAATGACTGTCTTGAAGCCATGACAGATTGCGACATAGTAGTCTGTCACTCGGCTGATATGCCAGGACAGGAAGCGGCTATTAAAAAGAATCTACCTTGGATGACAGTCAGCTACTGTCCCGGATTCATCAAGTCTCTGTGTACTTCTCCTTCACCGGCACCAAATTTGGGAAGGTATAGCAATTACCTACTGTGGAAGATAGTCGAATTGATGATGCGTTATCAGGCAGATCCGCTGTTTAACGCATTTTTTGACTCTATCGGTGGAAACAAAAGGAGTTTGATCGGAATTGAAGGCATGTATTCACCCCATCTGAACTTAGTGGCTTCATCGTCTTACATTACTAAACCGCCGTCGGATCTGCCATCTTATCATAAATTTACTGGAGCTTGGTTTTTAGAAGAACCGGATTATGAACTTCCGTTAAACTTACGGAAGTTCTTAGACCAAGGTACTTCACCAATTATTGTTTCCTTCGGCTCTATGGGAGGGACCAAAGGGCTGGAGACAACCCGGACTATCGTTGATGCTATTCAGCTGACCGGTCAAAGAGCAATAATCCAGGAAGGTTGGGGAAAGTTAGGCAGCGAGTCATGCGGATGGGATGATAACATTTTTTCCGTCGGTCATGTCCCGCACGATTTTCTGTTTCGGCAGGGAATATGCGTGATTCATCACGGTGGTGCTGGTACTACCCACGCAGCTTGTCGTGCTGGTGTCCCGTCTATTGTAATACCGCACTTAGCTGATCAGCCATATTGGGGAAGCAGGCTACAAAAACTTGGCGTTGCTCCTAAGATTCTCCATCGGAAACAGATGACTGCTAAGAGTTTAACAAATCGAATCCTCCAAGTCATTAACTCCGAATCGATGGCGATCAAAGCCAAAGAACTTGGACAGAAGATTGAGACTGAAGACGGTTTAGGTAAAGCTGTAGAACTTGTTGAAACCTTTGGGTACAATTTTCAGAATAATTAACAAAATCTTATAAAGTGCAGGAGAAATTTTATGATTACGGAAGTTAACCCCTCACAGACAAAAATCGGTTGGGTTGGTACAGGTGTCATGGGACGTTGGATGTGTCAACATGTGATGGATCTTGGTTATACAGCCATGATATTTACACGTACCAAATCCAAAGCTGATCCTCTGCTGAAAGCAGGCGCAACCTGGGCTGATTCACCAGCTGAGGTAGCAGAAAACTCAGATATTATCTTCACCATTGTTGGTTTCCCAGAAGATGTACGCCATGTATATTTAGGTGAAAATGGTATTTTAACGACAGCAAAATCGGGAAGTATTATTGTTGACATGACGACAACCGAGCCATCACTGGCTATCGAGGTCTACCAGACAGCGCAGGCTCAAGGTATTTCGTCAATCGACGCTCCGGTTTCAGGCGGTGATGTTGGAGCTCGTGAGGCGCGTTTGGCAATCATGATTGGTGGTGACCAAAAGGCTGTTGACGCCATTCATCCTCTCTTTGAAGCCATGGGCCAAAATATTGTCTATCAAGGGAAAGCAGGATCCGGTCAGCATACTAAAATGTGTAATCAAATTACCATTTCCGGCACCATGATAGGTGTCTGTGAAGCATTACTTTACGGTGCGAAAGCTGGGCTTGATCTTGAAATTATGTTGTCAACAATCAGCAAAGGTGCGGCCGCTTGCTGGTCACTAGACAATCTTGCTCCGCGCGTTTTAAAACGTAACTTTGATCCTGGTTTTTTTGTTGAACATTTTATCAAGGATATGGGGATTGCATTGGATGAAGCCAAACGTATGGGTATTAGCCTTCCCGGGCTTTCGCTTGTACATCAACTTTATCTGGCTACCCAAGCACAAGGTCATGGTCGTCTCGGTACGCATGCCTTGATGCTGGCACTTGAACAATTATCAAGTGTAAGCTAATGTTCGGTAAGATGGCATCCCAGAAGATTAGAGATAATCTGACAAAATTCCCGATTGATCCCGGCATCTACATGATGAAGAGTAAGTCGGGTAAGATCCTGTATATTGGAAAGGCAAAGTCGATTCGGCATCGTGTTCGGTCCTACTTTCTACCGTCGGCTAAGCCTCATGGTAAGACAGAGGGCATGCTGCGGCACGTTGAAGATGTGGAGTATATTGTCACCGCAAACGTTATTGAAGCACTGGTTCTTGAAAACAATCTGATCAAGAAACATCTGCCACGTTACAACATCAAGCTGAAAGATAACGGACATTATCCATATCTTAAAATTACTGTTGGTGAACCGTTTCCTTCATTGCAGGTTGTGCGAAGCGTTGAAAAAGATGGCGCAAAATATTTTGGTCCGTACATAAAACCACGTGCCATGCGCCAGACAATCAAACTGTTAACGAAAGTTTTCCCCATTCGCACATGTGAACTCCAACTTGATAAAACAGGAAACAAACACCGACCATGCCTTGATTATCACATTAAGTGTTGTGATGCTCCATGTGCGGATTATATCGATATTTCCGCTTATAAGACCACCGTCAAGAACGTGGTTCGATTTCTAAGCGGAGATATTGATCAAGTTATTGCTGATATTCGTGTCAAGATGGAGTTAGCCGTGGAAAAACTCGACTTTGAATTGGCGGCTAAATACCGGGATCAGATTAGCATGGTCGAAGATGCGGTAGCTAAACAGAACATTGATACACCATCGGCTGTAGATGAAGATGTAATCGGTATTGCTTATCGTGACAGCAAAGCATGTGTTCAGGTAATGATGGTTCGTGACGGAAAATTACTTGACCGTGAACACTATTTCTTAACCAATGTTGAGTCAGACCTCAAAATCGAAGCGTTGACGGCATTCATTCAGCAATATTACGAAAACACCTCTTTTGTACCCAAAACTATTCTCCTTCCGAATTCTATCGAGATACCAAATACAATCGAAAATTGGTTGTCTAAAAAACGTGGTAATCGAATCACTATTCATATCCCACAGCGTGGTCGAAAATTTCAACTTGTTGAGATGGCAATCAAAAACGCACAGTTGATCCTTGAACAGAAAAACTTTAACTTGACTGTTGTCAACGGAGAGAATCCAGCCTTGCTCAATCTCCAACAGTTGCTTGATCTACCACGTCCACCCCAACGCATTGAAGGATTCGATATCTCCAATCTTGGTGAGTGTTTTACCGTTGCCTCAATGGTTGTAATGGAAGATGGCGAGCCGAAAAAGTCAGAGTATCGTCGTTTCAAGATTCGGGGTGTTGACGGCCAAAATGATTATGCGGCAATGCAAGAAGTAATCACTCGGAGGTTTCGGCAAGGAGCAACAGAAAACCATTTTCCGGATTTGATTTTAATTGATGGAGGAAAAGGCCAATTGAATTCTGCTTATCGAATACTAAAACAGCTTGAGCTGGCAAATCTTCCCATCATCGGATTGGCCAAACGGTTTGAACGTATTTTCCTACCTGAACAGAAAAATCCGATTGTTCTATCTAAAGATAATCCAACGCTCCACCTCATCCAACGCATACGTGATGAAGCACACCGTTTTGCTCTCCACTACCATCGAAAACTGCGTAGCCACAATTTGACACATTCTGTTTTGGACGATATCCCGCTTGTTGGACAGAAACGAAAAAAGGTTTTACTACAGCATTTCAGGTCGATTGATGAGATTCGTAACGCAACCATAGAAAAACTTCTTGCTGTCGAAACGATCAACCGTCAAGTTGCTGAAAACATTCATAAACATCTGAGCTTTCTGTGAAAGTATCCAATGACTGAATGGCGACTTAAATTTTTTGGGTGTGTGGTGGTCCTATTGATAGTTTTTTCCCTACATGTCACACTTCTCCGATTTTCCCAGACCGTTTATCACGGTGCCCTTGAAACAATTGTTTGTGTTGGTCAGGTTACGAAACTTGATACCAACGAATCGGTTGATCAAATTGTAACTTTCCAGATTCTGTCCGGTCAATTTCGTGGTCAGACAGTGAAAGTTGACAACATCTGGATCGGTCGCGCTTATAGCGATCGTAAGCTGTATATCGGAGATCGGCTCTTTCTTGAGATTCCTCTTCGCCGATCTGATCAGAAATCGATCGATACTGTCCGGATGCTGGAGTATTTCCGAACGCCTTATTTACTGTACCTGACAGGACTTCTGGCTTTATTGATGATTATAGTCGGGGGATCTAAAGGAATTCGTGCGATTGTAACCATGTTCTTGTCTGGACTGATCGTTTTCTATCTGCTGATTCCTCTCTTAGTCAAAGGTTATAATCCAATTCTTGTTTCTGTATCAATCTCAGCACTTTTAACCTTGTTGACTTTTGTTGTTATTACTGGTTTTAGCCGAAAGGTAATTTCGGGTGTGATTGGCACACTTGGAGGATTAATCGTGGTTGCTGTACTGTCAGTCATTGGACAGAGGGCGATGTATCTCACCGGACTGGCTGAGGAATTCGGGTTTCTTGAACTGGGAATCGCACTTTGGCGAACACCGGGAGCATATTCGTGGAACTTCACTGATCTGCTGTCAGCCGGAATAATCTTGGGATCGGTTGGAGCCATGATGGATGTAGGAATGTCGATATCCTCTTCCGTCCATGAAGTCAAAGAGGTGAACCCCAATGTTAGCGTGCGTCAAGCGATTCGTACCGGCTTTAACGTTGGGCGGGACGTGATGGGCACCATGGCAGACACCCTGATCTTTGCCTATCTTGGTGCTGAAATCATAACCATGCTACTGCCGCGTATAGATTTTCCGGAAGTTGGTGTCTCTTATCCCTTTCTGCGAATTGTCAATGATGAAGCAACTGCCGCAGCAATTCTTCAAGCCATTATCGGAACAATCGGGTTGGTCATGACTGTTCCTATTACGTCAGTTGTAGCTGGAATTCTGACCAAATATGCGAAAGTTGATCATGACAGTGTGGCCAAAAATATCCCCTCCACTAAAGAACTAGAAACGATGCATCGCCAGGAAAAAGAGAAAAAGTCCCAGTATCTGGTACCAATCGGGCTGGTGGTTGTTATTTGTAGTACTTTTGGGTTACAGAATCACGTTAATCACTCGGCAGCCACCATTGTGAGACAGGAAGATAGTAGTGGCAAACTGGTTTCGGTTTCTGAGTATGCGAAAGGAAAAGTTATCCGCCGGCTTGAACGTAATGCCGACACCGAATCAACAGCACACGATATTCTGGAGATCGAATTACTATCTGGAGTCTATAAGGGGCAGAGCCTTATCTTGCGAAATGTGATTCAGAAAAAAATGCCGCTACTAACGATTCCCGCCAAACCGGGAGATATCGTCCTCTGCCGTGTCGGTGGATCTCTCGATCAGATTGGTCTAGTCAACCTGGTACAGGAGTATGGGCGAGACCGATTTCTGATTTGGATGTTCGGGGTAATGCTGGTTGTCATCATCTTAGTTGGGCGAAACGAAGGAGTACGGACAGTTATTGCAATGATTGGTTCGGGGCTGATTATTTATTTTTTTATGCTACCATTGATCGCAAGTGGCAACCCGCCCGTTCTAATTGTGGTCTTAAGCAGTGGGATGATTGCCTTCTGCTCGTTGGTTTTTGTCATTGGCCCCAGTCGCAAGACGTTTTCAGCTGTTATTAGTACAATGGCTGGGGTAACGATTGCCGGCTTGATTGTCGTGATTTCACAGCATTATCTGCACTTCACAGGTATGGAAAATGCGATCTCTGCTGATATCGTCGAGGCGGTTGGGATCCCCTTCGATTTTCGCCAGTTGCTATTGGCTGGAATGTTAATCGGCTTATTAGGTGTTGCCGTTGATGGGGCTATTGAAGTTTCGTCATCAATGGAGGAAGTTCGCCGGGCAAACCCACAGATGCCATCGTGGCAATTGATTTCTTCTGGGATGAACGTTGGTACAGATATTTTGGGTACCATGGTTAACACACTTTTATTCGCATATCTTGGCGTGCGGTTACTACTTTTAATGGCAATAATAGCACCGGATTTAAGAGATAGTCTATTTGCTTCACCAGCAGTTGAGTTGCTCAGCATTGGGATTACATCTGCGGAGATTCTCAGGCTCCTTGCTGGTACACTTGGACTGGTTTTAGTGATTCCGATTACCGCCATAATTTCTGCGTTCTGGCATCGGAGAAGTTAAGCTTTTTCTTGTTGTTTGACTTGTTCCCAAATCTGATCAAGTCCAGAGAGGTCGTAGTCTTTGAACGTCTTACTGGTTCTTTCAAGTTTAGTTTCCATCCGTTGAAACCGATCTACAAATTTGCGGTTAGACTTTCGCAACGCTTCTTCGGGCTGTACATTTAGGAATCGGCATAAATTCACAACTGAGAAAAGTAGATCACCGATTTCCATTTCTATTTCGGTAATTTCGTTGTTTCTGATACTTTCCTCAATTTCAACAATTTCTTCTTGAAGTTTGGGTAAAACATCCTCTGTTTGGTTCCAGTCAAACCCGACTCTTGACGCTTTTTTCTGGATCTTCTCCGCTCTTTGCAGACTTGGCAGTGAATTTGGAATACCATCTAGCGACGACTTCCGGTCTTTGTTTCCATCTTCGCTACGTTTAATCTCTTCCCAATTCTTTAGCACCTCGCTTTCGTCTTTAGCAACAGCTTCACCGAAAACATGTGGGTGTCTCCGGATCAGTTTCTCTGTCAAGTTTCCGATGACGTCGTCAACACTGAAGTCATTTTGATCTGTGGCAATCTGGGAATGTAACATAACTTGCATCAGTAGATCCCCAAGTTCATCACAGATTTTATCCGGAACGTTGGCATCAATGGCTTCAATAAGCTCGTACGCTTCCTCAATTAAATCCGTCTTCAGCGATTCATGGGTTTGAGCCAGATCCCAAGGACATCCGTTTTCGCTTCGCAGCATAGCAACGACATCCACCAGACGATCAAAGGATATGCTTTTCATAGTTGTTTAAGCCCATCCTTGGCTTTCGCCGCCAACTCGAGCTTTGCTGATCCGCTCAAAGTATCCGCTTTTACGATAGGCAGTGAGGGGGTCGGGATCCAGATCCATCTCCAATCGAACCTGTTCCAGCAAGGGGCGAACATCAGTCTCTACCGCACGTTGCAGAATTTGCTCAGCATCAATAATTTCACCCGCTGCTTGCGCTTCAGCCAATGATTGGCGATCAACAATTAAAGCCTTAGCATAAGCAGTCTGGAGATTACAAACTGATTGGAGACTTGCCTCGACCTTTGGCTTAAGGTTGTGGCTCTGGTCGATCATATAGGCAATATCGGTTTCTACCTCTGGATCAAGTTCCGCTGCTACAAGCTCATTATAGATCAAAAAAAGCTCCTGTGGATTGATGGAACCAACGGTTAAGTCATCATCGGCAAATTTTTTGCAGTTAAAATGAAAACCACCAAGTTTATCTTCGTCAATTAGATAAGCAACGATAAACTCGATATTGATGCCGAGTGGATGATGCCCCAGATCAATCAGTACCTGCGCTTTATCACCCAATTTTTTAGCCATTACGTAGGCAGTTCCCCAGTCGGTTAAGTCCGTATGATAAAATCCGGGCTCAAAGAATTTATATTCGATTAGCATCCGTTGGTTATCATTTAACGCGCCGAAAACCTCTCTTAACGCTTCTTCCATCCAATGTTTTCTCTGTCGAAAATTGCCTTGCCCCGGAAAGTTGGTACCATCAGCAAACCATAGGCTCAAATCTTGTGATCCAGTTATACTCATTATATCAACACACTCAAGCATATGGTCAATAGCTACTCGACGGACCGATGAATCAGGGTTGCAAACGCTACCCAGTTTGTAAATCTGATCCTGAAAAACATTTGGATTGATAGCACCAATACCAATGTTAAGGTCGGCAGCATACTGCTGGAGACTGTCCCAATCGTCTGTTTGATCCCACGGAATATGGAGAGCAACTGTTGGAGATACACCTGTGTACTTGTGTACAGTTGCTGCATCCTCAAGTCGTTCCGCCGCATTCCGTGCCGCACCTTCCTGATGAAAAACACCGAAACGTGTTCCGGAGTTGCCATATCCCCACGAAGGCGTTTCGATATGTTGTTTTTTTAGATTATTTCTAATTTTGTCTACGTTGTGTCCCTGTTTTGTCAAATCATCTGCCAAAATATCATATTTGATATTACTCATAACTTATCTCCTTTTTTGTGTTGCGTAAGATATTTATGCATCAATTTTGATTGATAATTCTTCGAGTTGGAAATCAGTGACGTCGGAAGGTGCTCCGGTCATCAGACAAGCGCCACGTTGTGTTTTTGGAAAAGCGATGACTTCACGAATATTTTCTTCTCCTAGCATCAGCATCACCAATCGGTCTAACCCCGGGGCAATTCCTGCGTGCGGCGGGGTGCCATATTGCAATGCTTCAATAAAGTATCCGAATCTCGATTCCACTTCTTCTGGAGAAATGTTCAGGTTGTTTAAAATCTTTTGCTGAATCTCCCATCTGTGAATTCTAACACTACCGCTGGCAACCTCATTTCCATTGATCACCAAATCGTAGTGTTGTGATCGGGCATTACCTGGATCAGTGTCAAGTAGTTGGATACTGTCATCAGTGGGTGCCGTGAAAAGATGGTGAGCTGGTTCATAACGATCTTCGTCTTCATTCCACTCAAATAACGGAAAATCAACAATCCATAGAAAGTCATATCGATTCTGATCAATCAGACTGAGTTTTCGACCAAGATGTAGGCGTAAATTGGAGAGGGAATCGGCAACGATCTTGGGGTTATCAGCAACAAATAACATCAAATCCCCCTGTTTCGCTCTCATTCGTTCTGCCATGGCGTTAAGAGTTTCCCCAGTAAAAAACTTGACAATTCCAGAATCAAAACCGTTCTCCATAACCTTAATCCAAGCTAGTCCTTTGGCCTGGTAAACAGCTACTAGATTCGTGAGTTCATCGATATCCCGACGTGAGAATTGATTGGCACCATCTGGAACTGCGATCCCTTTCACTTGACCACCACTGCTTGCCACGTTTGAGAAAACTTTAAAATCACAATCGACAACCAGATCAGAGAGATCATAAAGTTCCATATCGAAGCGTGTATCAGGCTTATCTGATCCAAATCTAGACATTGCTTCTGCATATGACATTCTTTTAAATGGAACTCCGATAGGAATATCGGCAGCTTCTTTAAAGATCCGTTTCATTAATCCTTCAGTAACCTCAATGACATCATCTTGAGTTGCGAACGACATTTCGTAATCAATTTGTGTGAATTCCAGCTGGCGGTCAGCACGAGTATCCTCATCTCGAAAACACTTGGGAATTTGAAAATACCGATCAATCCCACTCATCATTAGAATCTGCTTAAATTGCTGTGGCGACTGTGGTAAGGCATAGAATTTACCGTGATTCAACCGACTTGGTACAAGTACATCGCGGGCACCTTCTGGTGTACTGTTCATTAGGATCGGTGTCTCGACTTCTATAAAACCTCGCTCGCTCATATAGTTTCTGCATGCCAACATGGCTTTATGTCGTGTTATCAGGATCTTCTGCATTTTGGGCCGGCGTAAATCAAGATATCTGTGCTTAAGCCGAACTTCTTCAGCAACGTTAATATCATCTTCGATAAGGAAGGGTGGGGTTTGGGCAGTATTTAGGATTTCAAGTTGATCTACAGCGATTTCAATTTCACCGGTTGGTAAATTTGGGTTTGTCGCTCCTTCACCCCGTCCGCGGATTTTCCCGCTAACACATAATACGAATTCATTCCGAATTTGGTTAGCCCGTTCGTGAGCCACCTGATCAATCATCGGATCAAACACAACCTGTGTGATTCCTGTTCTATCTCGGAGATCAACGAAAATCACCCCCCCGTGGTCACGACGACGCATAACCCACCCGGTCAATCTTGCCGTTTTCCCTGCGTCAGCGAGTCGCAACTCGCCACAATAATGTGATCGTCTCATTTCTTGCATTTGTCTTTTGTTTCCCTCCTAAATTTGAAACATAGAAAAATTTTCCTTTACATAGCACTCCAGATTTGTTGACGAAATTCTTTCAATTCCTGATCTCCTGGAACTAGCTTTATGGCTTGATTTATAGATTGCAAAGCCTGATCATATTGTTGTAGTGAGAAATGCAGTTGGGCTAAACTTATCAGAGGCTGTACAACATCAGGGGCTAACTCAATGGCCTTACGATAAAACTGAATTGCCTTTCCCTCTTGATTTTGATCAACGTGGATCGTACCAAGCAGATGATTTACTCTCCAAGAGTCAGGTGCAGACGCAAACGCATCTTCGGCATATTTGGTCGCTTTATCTTGAAGGCCTTTCATCTGGTAAATAGAAGCCATAACGCCCAATATCTCTGGTGGCAACTCGTTGGCAATTGCTTCAAGCCGTTCATAAGTTCCCAATGCCCGATCGATTTTTTCCTGCCGTTCATATAACGGACCAAGAAAAAGATAAAGTTCCAGTCGGTTTGGATTATACTTGAGCGATTCTTCTGCCGCATCCGATGATTTGTTCAGTTTTCCCTGCATTTCATAGATAATAGCCAGTTGGAAGTGCGTTTCTGAATCTTGTGGATTCTGCCTTAGTTTTTGCTTTAATTGCTTTTCAAGCTGCTTTATTTCTTCTTGCTGGCTTTCCTGCGTCAGGCCAAGTACCACCTGCAGGTTGTACCGAATGGTCATATCATCCTTATTAAAAGAAAATGCTTCTCCAAGTACTTGACCCGCTTTAGTATAATCCCGACCAGTATAGGCGACCTGGCCTTCGATCAACTTTTGCGTTGCTGAAAAGTAGCGGTTAATCTGTTCGCGGATCTGCTTCTTTTCATCAAATGTTTGCCCATAATTGGTTAACCATGATGTAACTCGTTGTCGGTATTCTGACAGCCCTTCAACATTCCTCTGCGTGGTGTTAATCAAACTTTTGGCATTGAAAAACTCAAGGTAAGGTCGATCATCTGTATGTATTTTTCCTTCCCCAGCATAGTTGCGAACTGCTTCTTCGCCCATCATGAAAGAGTCCAGCAACGACATCCCGTCAAGGTTATCGGCCTCCAATCCCTGCTGAATGCTCGGGATATTTGATCTGGCCATAAAATCTTTATAATTAATTTTCAACCGTTGTTTTGTACCAATGAGGATAATGAAGTCTGGCGTAAACTTATACCAGAGTGTTGTGTTTGGAAATACTTCAATGAACGTTCTAACAATCATCTTCAGGTGTTTTTCAGGCATTCGATGTAGTGGCACCCATTGACACATAACCCCATCATCAGTTAGGATCCGCTTGCACAGTTGGTAAAAATTTTCTGTGTAGATGTTTGAACTGCCGGCGCTGACAAGCGGATGGATGATTCCTGTTGAGATCATATCATACCTCTTCTCAGTCATTAAAATGTAGTTCCGGCCATCGTTAATGTGACAATTAAATAGTGAGTGCTCAAACACGTTTTTGTTGACAATCGTAAAATAATTGCGGGCGGCTTTGATCACACCTTCTGAAATTTCGATAGCATCAATCTTTACACCGTGTTGCGTGATCGAATGTGACGTCAGACCCATGCCGAATCCAACCACTAGTGCAGTTTTCGGGGCTGGATGCAGCAAAAGCGGTAAATGAGCAATTACACGATGCGAGGGCGAATCCCAACGTGAGGCGTCAGCAGCCTGATTGGTGTCAACGTAGAGACGATACACACCAGCATCGTCCTTGAGTGTTGTAATTGAGGCATCTATTCCCTCGGTATAGTCAATCAGTTTATCTCCCGGATGTTGCAAGCGGAAAATTGCGCTGTTTAGAAAAAGCGGAGTGTTTGACCAAACCAGCGTCATAACAACAACCGTTATAGTAACGATTGAACCGCTGATTGCTATGCCATCAAAAACCTGAGACCTGAGATCATTCAGGAAGATAAGTACACAGCCGATGAGTAGGTTAAGGGTGACTACTAGTGCGATTGACGGGCGAATTCCAATCAAGGGAATCAGAACAAAACCCGCACAGAAGGATCCCAAGATTGCTCCTATTGTGTTAGCAGAATAGACTTCACCAGTACTTTGACCAAGCTGGTTCTTGCTGTGCACATAGATCCTTGTGACTATCGGGAAACATGCTCCCATCAGTGTCGAGGGAACGACCATCACAATCAAGCATGCGAAGAAAGTCCAAATTCGTCCACCAGGTAGACCTTGGAATACAAGCATTACATCAAACATTTTGTTGAATATAGGCATCAACAAAATGGAGGATAACCCAATGCCAATTTGAACCAATCCTAACAGGTTGACGGGTGATTTGGTCCAATCTGCAACTTTTGCGAAAATGTAGCTACCAAACGCAATACCGAATAGAAAAGCAGCTAAAATCGTTGAGAACGCGTAGGTGGTACTACCTAGAAAGAACACGAGGATGCGTGTCCATAGGACTTCATATGCTAAGGCGCAAAATCCTGAGATACCAAAGGCAAGCAACACAAATTTCCAAATCGGATCTTTTACTGAATTTGCCGACGCAGGGGTTAGGTTTAGGACCTCCTCTGCCGGTTCCTTTGTTGGTTGCCGACCAATCAATAACGCCACTAGAGCTACGAAAAAATTTATGGCCACCGCTAGAAAAACTGTACGTTGAATACCAAGATATTGGATAAAAAGGAATCCTGTAGCAATTGCTCCTACGGCTGCACCAAACGTATTGACTGCATAAAAAAAACCAATACGACGACCTCGATTTCCGATCTCCTTAACTACAAACTTACTTATGACTGGTAATGTTCCTCCCATTAAAGCTGCCGGTACTAAAACTATCAAAAAGGATATAGCAAACCGAACCAGCGTAAGTGAGTAGAACTCAGCATTAAATGATCGATAAATCAGGATGTAGGAAGCCTTTAGTATGAGGAGAAATAGCGGAAAGATCAAGGCATAAACACCGATTAATGCTTCCAGAACCGCGTATAGCCGTAAGGGTGATCGCTGGCGATCGGCTAATTTCCCAAAGTATATACTGCCGAGTGCGAGTCCTGACATGAACGCTGTCAAGACAGTACTGACAGCCAAAACGGTGCTTCCAAAAAGGAGAGTGAGTTGTCGTGTCCAGATTATCTGGTAGATTAAACTGCTTGCACCAGAGAGAAAAAAAATGATGGCGACAGTTTGCCTCATGTAAAACACTCTTTAGATGAATATTGGGGATTTGGAATCCCATAATTCGAATCCCATTATAACATATCCCATCTGGGAATGTGAACGACCAATCCTCGGCACATAATGAATAGAAAATGGTGTAAAATCAAACCAATCTGTGATAGAATGAAAATGTTGAAAATTTTATGGAGGCTGTTGTGAATGGAGCATTTAAAGGCAAGTGCTGTGATTCTGCTAACGCTTATTTTGTTAGTCAATTGCGTTTTTGCTAATACTAATCCTGTGGTTACGAATCTGGATGTTTCGCAACGCAAGGATGGCAAGTTGGAAATCAGCTTTGATATCGAGGACGAACAGGATGATTTACTGTCAGTTGCCATCGAGGTCTCGGATAATAACGGTCGAACCTACGATGTCCCGATAGGATTAAATAGTTTGACGGGCGATGTAGGTGACGGTATTGAAGCAGGGAAAGCCAAGAAGATTGTCTGGGACGCAATAAAAGATCAGCCAAACGTCAATAGTGCAAGTTACCGCGTAAGAATAACCGTTGCTGAGCGCCCAGAAGGTATGGTGCTTATCCCAGTCCGGCGTTTCATAATGGGAGATGACAACGGAAATCCTGACCAACAACCCGAACGAGAAATTGAACTTGATCCCTTTTTTATTGATAAGTATGAAGTAACAAACCTCGAGTTTGCCAGATTTCTAAATAATATTGGTCGTATCACTGACCAGGACGGTAATTTACTGATTGATCTCAAGGATAAGGACGTACAGATTGTCTGGTCCAGTGGAATGTATCGAGTGGCGGATGGTTACCTGAACCATCCGGTGGTTGAGGTAACCTGGTTCGGTGCGAACGCATATGCTAAATGGGATGGAAAACGATTGCCGACGGAAGCAGAATGGGAAAAAGCCGCACGGGGATCTGACAGCCGAACCTATCCTTGGGGCGAAGGTCTTGACTGGTTACAAGCAAATTACAATAAACACCGCGGTGAGGCTGAGCCGATAGATGAGTATCCAGCAGGTCAAAGCCCTTATCGCATCTATAATCTGGCCGGAAACGTGGCCGAATGGGTAGCGGATGTGTATGATGCCAATTTCTACAGTTCAGCAACGGCAAAAAATCCAGTAAACGTTGGTAATGAGGCCGAATTTCCCATTAAGCGGGTCGTCCGTGGTGGATCATGGTACAGCCACCAAAATGAATTGAAATGTGCTGCTCGAAGCCAATTGACACCAACTGAATCACAGTTTAGCGTTGGTTTTCGTTGTGCGATGTCAATCAAGACAAATTAGCATTCTTGGTTGACTAAAATTCTCTATCTAAAATAAAAGATAACCAAGCTGATTTTAACAATAATTTGAGGTATTAATGAGTAATTTCGTTGTAGTTGATACACCGACAGAACGCGCCGTTTTTCAACAGGATGTCGAATACAGAGCTGACATCAAGGTTTCTGGCCGTTGTGGAGGCGAAGCTACCCATATTGAGATTCTTGCCTCAATGGACGGTAAGTTGCAAAGTTCATTTACGATTAACTTGAGTAACGATCAATCCTTCTCAACCATGATTGAACTTGCAGCTGGAGGATGGTATCACCTACAGTTTCATGCTGTTTGCAATGAAGAAATCCTGGCGACAGCTGATGTTGAGAGAGTCGGAGTTGGTGAAGTCTTTATAACTGCGGGACAGTCAAACTCAGCTAACCATGGGCACCCAAGGCAGAATACAGAGGATGATAGGATCGTTGCACTGGGAGAAAATGGCTGGCAAACTGCAGATGATCCACAACCGATAGCTACTGGTGAAGGAGGAACACCATGGCCCCTACTGGGAAATCTAATGATCAAAGATATTAATTTGCCGATTGGGTTTGTCTCCATTGGTGTGGGAGGAACTGCAGTTTGCCAATGGGACCCGGATATTGAAGGTTCACTTTATTTCCGCCTTCAGCAAGCTATCTACCGCTTGACTCCGAACGGTGCACGTGCGGTTCTTTGGCATCAAGGTGAATCCGATACCGTAAATGGTACATCTGCAGATTCTTATGCGGCAGGTATGAAAAAAATAATTTGTCAGTCCCGTAAGGATGCCAATTCGAATTTGCTTTGGATCATAGCACAAGTTTCTTTTATTGGTGAGGATCACGCAGACAAACAGGCAGACATTCTAGCGGGGCAAAAGAAACTAGTTGAACAGAAGTTGGCGTTTGAGGGACCAACTACCGACGATTTAGTTGGTGAAAAACACCGTTATGATAGCGTGCATTTTGGTCAACTCGGCTTGGAGATACACGCCCAAAGATGGTTGGATATTATTAAACACTGTTTTCATTTGGGTCGATAGTCGAATTCTTGTTCCATCTCCCAATTTTTTTCTTGCTTTAAGAGGGATCTATCTTAAGAACAAGCATTCCTTGGTGGATACAGAGGCGTTTACTTTTATTGCCTGCCCCTGAGTTTTAAACCCTTCACTTTAAAAGCCAATCGTTGATGAATTAGGATAAAGATCAGTAATGCGACCGCAAAATACCCGCCGACATTCAACCATACTTTTGGATTGCTTTCTGGCTTCACTGTCTCTATTAGAATAGTCAACGGACTGATCCACCAAATAGGTTTGGGAGCAACAAGTGGCAGGAAGATGACAGCAAGAATTATTCCATAACCATATGACAAAATATTCTCATGAAGGCTGAGCGCAAGACTAAAACTAATCAATACAAAGAGTGTGTTCGTCGAAAGAAATACAATCCCACAGGTCAGCAAATCTCTTAGCCTGAATCCGCCTGTAAAGGTTGATAATATGAAGATCGGAGCAGTCATCAGTATTAGGGCAAATGACGCTAATAACACTCCGGTCAGTTTACCAAGAAGTATTTGAACCACCGATAATCGGGAGAGATAAAGTAAGTCGAAGTTCGCGTTTCGTCGTTCATCTTGGATAGATTCAATCGCAAGAATTGGCGCAACGACTCCAGTAATGGCTATAAATAGTGTGGACACAAGTATGGTGAAAATATTGCGTCCTGTATCGATTTGTGAGTTTGATCGGGTTGATACAAAGTATTCGACGGTTGCAATAAAAAACATGGCTGAAATCAGTAAAACAATTGAAAATTGGAGCAGTCGATACTTTGGTTGATTAGCGTGCAAGCGCAGATCTTTTATGATAATGGCGAACATGGGAATAGTATTATAAGCGATTTGAACCGACTGGGCAAGTAGCTGCTACTTGAGAATTGGATCTGAGTATGTTATTTAAATAAGGAACAAAATTGGGGAGAAATAAAATCATGTTGAAGAACCTGTTCACTCTGATGTTAGTGACTTTAAGCGGAATTATACTGATTTTTGTTTCAAACAGCGGCTTGCAGGCTGCATACAACAATGAGTGTTGGGTAGTGTCTGGAGGTGACACGATTTGGAAAGTCGATTCCAATGATGGGAAGGCATTTCCAAATACAATTACAATCCCTGACGTGAGCCAAGTCGAGGCGGTAGAAGTTGATCCAAAAACTGGTATCGTCTGGATCGCTGTCAAGGCGGCAAATACCGTTTACAGATATGATACCGAAACAGGAGAATTCAAACCTGTTACGGTGAAAGGATGGCGTCCTCAGAAATTATCGATTAACCCGGTTGACGGCACCGTTTGGGGTGGTGGGATAGATGTAGTCAATAAAGTTTCGGCTGATGGAAACACAATTCTGGCCACAATCAAGGGCGTCTATGAACCAGATGTTTCTGTCAACACTGCTGATGGTAGTTGCTGGGTAACGGACTCCAGAGGACAGAAAGTCTCACGCTATAGTGCGGAAGGCACGCTACTTACAGTGCCCTATACCGCATTGAAAGAACCCAAATATGTTTCTGTAAATTCCAAAACGGGCAATGTCTGGGCAACCGATCCGCGAGGCAACGATATCGTGAAGCTTAACGCAAACGGTCAAGAATTGTTGCGTATTACAGATATCATCGATATGCCGATTTCTCCACGTGTTAATGCTGACGATAGCGTTTGGCTAGTTTCCGGCAATAATACCTTGATGAAACTTTCAGCTGATGGTTCCAAGTTAGTTGAGGAACCGGCGGGAGTAGTAGTCACGCTTATCAGCGTTAACCCAAAGGACGGTACTGTATGGGCTGCAGATCAACTTGGACAAAACTTCACCGGAGAAGTCATCAAGTTTTCCGCCCAAGGGCAAAAGATGATTGCTAATCCAATATTTCAGCCTTCCTATGTTTCTATCGGTCATTGGCCGACTCAGTAGATCTATGGTACGATTCGCGGACAAACACTTTGAAAATGTCTGCAAATTTAATCTGGTGAATGGCTGAATGGGTAAATACAGTGTTTCCTTGATACTGCTTTTCCTTGCTGTTGGTACTTGCCCCCAAACTGATAATGTTCCGCTGCCCAATTTCAGCGGTACTCATATCAATTTCTCCAATCCTCACCCTGTTGAAGGAGAAGAGATCACGATTTCGATCAGCGTGCAGAATACGGGGGAAACTTCCCCTACTCTCAATGAAGATCTCATAGTGAGCCTATTCGAAGGGGATCCAGAAAAAAATCCCCTTCAAATTATGTGCCAACAAGTTCTCATTGGACTGGATGTTAATCAAACAAAGACAATTAGAACACGATGGAAACCACCTGCGGGACCTACCACCATTTATGCAGTTATCAATCCTAACCAAAGCGAGAAATATATTCGTGAATCAGATTTGACCGATAATGTTGCTTCTGCTTCGCTGGTGGCGTCGCCTCGCCAGTTCCCGCATGCCACTCCTGAACAAATTGGAAATGCAATCAATCGCGGGATAGAGTGGATTAAATCCCAACGTGGCAGGCATAGTCGATTATGCCTGCAATGCGGTACAGAGAATCAGATCGTGATGGGTTGTGTTATCTGTGGTGCGACTCTAAAGGGATTGCCGGAGGATTTAATCCCGGGTCCGGCATGGGATTTTGGCGAAGACAGTCGCCAGGAAACGGCAATTGCACTTCTTACACTCCTATCCGCTGGGGTTGCGGTTGAGGATGCCGTTATTCGAGAAGGGTTGGATTTCCTGATAGTTCAAGACTGGAATAATTTTGCCGTTTATCAATTCGCCATTATATTACCGGCGCTGGTGGCGACCAATGATCAAAAGTATCGACAGCGTGCCCAGTTTGCAGTAGACCAAATTGTCAAGAGACAGCTATCGGGAGAAAACGACGAGTTCTCTGACCCACGTGATGATGGTGGCTGGGGATACGGAGCCACAGCCGATGGTGCGCACATGAATATGGTCATTTATGCGCTCTACGCCGCAAAACAATGGGGACTTGAAATACCTCAAGAGACATGGAGACGAGCTGAAAAATGGATTCGGCGGAACCAGATAGAGACTGGCGGCTGGCTTTATAACCTGGTTGATAATGGGTCTCCTTGGGCAGACGGTGTCTATGGTAGCATGACGGCAACGGGGTTGTGGGCTCTGCGTGCCTGTGGTGTGCCGATGGAAGATCCGCAGATTCAAAAAGGGTTAACGTGGATAAAAAAATACTGGACACTCACTCGCAATCCAGGTGCCCTCTCCTGGCATTACTATTATTTGCTTTCGCTACAACGCTTTGCTGATATCCCGCCAAAATTAGATAAATTGCTTAGTCATAACTGGTATCAGGAGATTGCGGATATGCTGGTAGCCGAACAACAAACAGACGGTCAGTGGATTGATTCCGA
Organism: Candidatus Poribacteria bacterium; assembly: GCA_012963885.1. GTDB lineage: Bacteria > Poribacteria > WGA-4E > WGA-4E > UBA9662 > UBA9662. Next base: position 23,964 of record DTUY01000179.1, read on the forward strand.
TGCTTACTTCCCAACCACCTGTTTTGCCCTGATGTTTCTGACACGATCACTGCCAAAATCCATAAAGCCTAACCTAGGTATTGTTAAACGGAGCCTGCGCGTTTCTCCGCCTTCGCCGCGTGTTGGCGAACCGATGCGACTTAGCGTAACCGTTACCAACACAGGTTCTCCTCTCGACGCAATCGGGGAAATCGATTTTTTTGATGGAGATCTGACCCGCAAAGGAGATCAGATTGCATGGCAACATGTCATCTTTACACCAAATCTTGATGAAACGATGGTGTCGGTTGATTGGACAGCCAAGCGGACAGGTGACCATCAGATACACGTTACCATCGATCCACAACAACAAATTGAAGATATTGATCGTAGCAACAACACAATTTCACAAAGTATAAGGATCCGCCCTAAATCAGCGGAAGCGGTTGATCCGACCAGTCAGATCCACAAGTTAAGTGACAGCCTTTACCAGATTGGTGAAGTGTTGGTTGAAACAGTTGAACGGAAAGTGACCATCAACGGAACAATCAATATTGTTAATAGCGATACAATCCTTGAGTTCTTTGCTAGTGGTAAATTGGGCAAAACGCATGAGAGTTTGATTATGCTTGAAGCTGAGCCGATTCATATCCAAGTTGCTCTGTTACGTTTGGACATGAATCCCGGCATGAATTTAACGGTACAGGGAGATCCACATCCTCCCGAAGGTGATTCAGCTGAGATATGGATTGAATGGCAACGCCAAGGTCAAACGGTTCGCTATCATGCTGAGGAATTGGTATGGAATTCAATCACGGATAAACCCATGCAACCCACGGATTGGATTATGACGGGCGCACGGATCGTTAATAATCAATTCACAGCTCAGCTTTTTCACAATGTAATTGCTCTTTATCGTGATCCAGATTCAATCTTCAATCATCCATTTATTGATGGCACTGATGATCGCACCTTTCGGGTTAATAGCGAAGTCATCCCACCCAAGGGTACAAAAGTGAAGGTGATCATAAAGCCGATTTAATGCACAGTTTGACACAGGGCTGTTGCAATCGGGGGATTGGGCATGGTTATACGAATCATACTCCAAGGAAAAGATGTGAGGTTTTTGTTACGAAAATCGATTCCTAAAATCACTATTAATCCTTTCCATTTTCTCCAAGTAATCATTTTAATCTTGCTTGCCCGTCAGGCAATCGTATGTGTACGAGTTGACGCCCAAGAGTTGGGTTCAGACAGATTTGCTATTTTCAAACGTGCCACATCAACGGGAATCAACTTCACACATTCTCGAGGTAGTCGCACCTCACTACTACCTGAGGATATGGGATCTGGTGCTGGTTTCGCCGACTACGATAGCGATGGGGATCTGGACCTTTATATTGTTAACAATCCAGGGCCTCTTGGTCAACAGATCACCGATATGTCAGCGACAAATGTCCTTTACCGCAACAATGGAAACGGAAGTTTTACCGATGTTACGATTGAAACAAACGTAGGCGATCAAGGATACGGTATGGGATGTATTTTCGGTGATTACGATAATGACGGCGATCTGGATCTTTATGTCACTAACTATGGACCAAATGTCCTTTACCGAAACAACGGAAACGGAAGTTTTACAAACGTCACCGTGGATGCTGGCGTTGGCAACTCACTTTGGAGTACTGGAGCTGCTTTCGGGGATTATGACCAAGATGGCGACCTGGACTTATACGTACCTAATTACGTTGAATATGATCTGAGTGGGTTGGAACATATGCAGGAGGAATCAATACAGGCAGGCAAACCAGTTCCAAGCGCACTAAATCCACACATCTTTATACCGCAGGATAATGTCTTATATCGGAACGATAGCGATGGTACGTTTTCCGATGTAACCGCTGAACTTGGTGTTGAGGCGCGTGGAGGCAGAAGTTTACAGGCAATCTTTTCCGATCTTGATCTGGATGGCGATCTGGATCTATACGTGGCTAACGACACATCCCCCAATTTTGTCTATCGGAACAACGGCGACGGAACATTTGAGGATATCAGTGAGGCGTCTTGGGCTGCCGACTTTCGGGGTTCGATGGGAATAACAAGTGGCGATTATGATGGAGATCAGGATTTAGATCTTTTTATCAGCCACTGGATCGATGAAGAAAACGCACTGTACAGAAATCTTTGGACGGAAGAAAACAACCTTGTTTTCAACACTTTAGAGAATCAAAATGAGAAAACGTCCATTCGTCTTGTTGATGAATCATATGGGGCGGCGCTGGGTGAAGAGAGTCTAAAATATATTGGTTGGGGCACGGATTTCTTTGATTACGACAACGATGGTGACTTAGATATCTTTGTTACAAACGGGAGTTCGTTCCAGCAACTCGGCCAACCTCAGTATCTGATTGCGCAGAAAGATCAACTTTTTCGTAATGATGGGGAAGGGATTTTCGCTGATGTAAGCGAAGTTTCAGGAATTGCCTCAATGCCATTTCGCGTTGGACGTGGAGCAACCTTTGGAGATTACGATAACGACGGTGATGTTGATATCTTCATTGTTAACAACCATGAACAAGCCGTTTTACTGCGAAACGAAACACGTTCACATAATTGGCTTCATGTCAAATTGATCGGGACACTCGGTAATCGTGACGGGATAGGATCAAAAATCCGGCTTCGGTCAGGAAATATAACTCAACTGCGTGAGATCATAGCTGGATCAAGCTACATGTCTTTTAACAGCCTGATAGCAGAATTCGGGTTAGGTAGTCAGATGTTAGTTGATTGGCTTGAAGTCAGGTGGTTGAATGGAAAGATCGAACAATTCACCGATATTGAAGTTAACCAACAGATTGTAATTCAGGAAGGTGGGGGAATTACTCGAATCAGAAAATAAATCACTTTTACTTGAACCCAAGTGGGCCATTGGCGATCAATTAAAAGCAAGTCGTTTCTGCCCTGATCTATATATTTTATACATAATTAAGAAGAAAACTTAATCTTGGACAAAGGGTAAATTCCTAACTATTATCAGATAATTTTTCACCCATGACCACTTAGCAGAATATATTTTACTGGAGTTTTAAAACGATTTGGATATCCATCAATCTACTGGTTACTATGGTTAAATCCAGTTAATATTATTGCTGTCAGAATGTCAACTGAAGTTAGGATTTATCCTCTGGAATTTCGCCTGTTTTTCTGATTGACATCTGCATGGTGTC
>DTUY01000180.1 GCA_012963885.1 Candidatus Poribacteria bacterium
AACTGATAAAATCCAATCTATTTCCCTTCAAATCCCAATCAAGTTGTTCATTGCAAATATTTTGTTTTTAACCTAGCCCAAGCTGTGTGAAGTTTTGACCGCGGGCGAATAGCCATAATATCCTTCATTCCAACTTGGACTTCCTGAATTTCATCCTGAGAGAGCCCACGGTTAAAGACGGCAAAATCGTCTGTATCTCCGTTGTAATATCGGTCCATGCCTAATGGCTCTTCTACTCCCAAAAATAAAGGTGCATCTAGGGGAACCAGCTTATCTTTTTTCTTCGGATAATCGATCAACACTTCACCATTTAAATAAGTTGTCCACCACTTTCCGGATTGATATGATACAGCTACATGTTGCCACACGTTTTTCTTAACGTCCAGTGGACTCTTGTCTGGAACTGCACGTCCTCCGGTGAGTTTCCAGCCCATCCAGATGAATCCTGTTGGATGAAGAAGGATTTCAAAAAATTCGTGAACATCACGTCCTTTGGCCGCGATCAATTGCCAGGTGCCAGGACCTGCTTTCAGAGTCGGACGTATCCAGGCAGTAATGGTGATCCCGTCGACGAATTCAAAATCCTTTGAGTGTTCGACACGGACGACCCCATTTTTTCCGCCAAATTTAACCGCTTTGCCAAAATTTCCTCCTGTCCAGCTGGTATCTCCTTCTAGTTTCCCATGATTGTTATTTCCAGATAGATCGTTTACAGTTTTTCCTGATCCTTCCTCAAAGTTGAAGTAGAGAACAAGAGATTCTTTGATTTGAGCATGACTAATTTCCAGTACTATAAAAGTAAAAGTAAAAATTACGAATATTACCCTATACTTCATTGAATTTCCCCCTCACTAGTTTCTGCCAATATTGAAAGAACGAAAGATTTAACGCATCAGGATAACATGTCTGAAAAGACGTCATTTAGTTCTTAAAATTCAAGATTTAGAGTGCGATCTACAGTAGCATGACTGAAACGTGAAATCAATAATATTCCAATTTTCTTCCGTTGAGTTCCAGAGTGAACATTTCGTTGGGAATGGTCCTTTAATATTGACCGTATTATCATGTTTGTTTTCTGGTTAATTTTTTTGTCCAACTCAATTGGTTTCAAAAATCACCGAGGTATAACAGACACGATAATTCTTCGATAACTGTAGAGGCAAGGTTCTCCGCCATCCTTAACCTGGAGAACGACGTGAATATTCTGAGGCAAATCAACTTCTGGGGCAATCAAACTGGCTTCTTGGTTCTCAGCGCCGTCAATTACAATTTTCCCTTTGTAGTCACTAACTTCTTTATATACAAACCAATAATACAAGATATTGTGACCGTCTGGATCGAATGTTCCAGCTGCACTGAGCGTGACCTCCTCTCCTGATTTGACTCTCAAAGTTATTACTCCCTTGCCGGTGTCGTCAGCAAAAGCGGCTACAGGATTATGGTTTGCGTCTTGATAGTTTTCGGCAACAGTCCAATCAATGCGAGCGGCAAAGTCATGCTGATAGGCTTGACGCCAACGCCATATGGTTGCTTGGTTGGTTTTATACGTTTTTCCATCTACGCCGATAACTTCATCTGCCGCATCTGTCCAGATAGGTCGTGCTTCCTGCTCATAGTGCCATTTTTGTTGATTCGGAATATAGGATTCATAACGGCCACCCCAATTACCGTAGTTTGGTTTCTCCGGAACCCCTAGACCATTGGGAATCAAGTAAAGAAAGGTTGGGGTATCCCCTTCCAGTAGGTATTTAGTTTGCGGATGTAATTCACCTAGCGGACCATGATTTTGACGTATATGCTGGTCTAGCCATGGATTGTCGACTATCGAAAAATCGGCACCATCAAAACGACCGTGGAACTTATCTCCTGAGATACCCACCCAAGTAGAATAATGATATGCTCCGCCACCGTTTTCTTCATAACCGGGACTGACGATATAAAATAGGTTGGGAAACGTTCTGCGTATCCAAGGAGCGGTGTCGTCCTGATCAGAAATGGTATATATCCGAAGTTTGGACACAAAAGCATCGATTTCCTCTTGACTGCGAGTATGTTTAACTTCCCATAGTGCTTGTGCTAGGCAGTTTACTCCACCCCAGACACAAACCCATACTGGGCGTGGATCTGGTTTATCAACAGCTTCGATGATCAGGTTCGAACCTGCCGAACTCTGGCCTTTACCAATACCCTCCATTCCGTAGATAGGGACCCCGGATTTGATAACGTTCAACAAGTGATCCGTTTCAGGATAATCAGACGCATGTTTCAACAGGTTATTTCGTACCTGTCCGTAAGCCTCTACCCGTTCTCGAATTCTTTCTGGTACAACTTTATTTCTTAACCAATAAGAGGTAGTGGCTACCAATCCTTCAACATCAAATTCATTGGCGTAGCACAAAAATCGTACCATGGATTGTTCATCATCCGGCTCGTTGGTAATATCAGTTAGCACAATGACCCTGGGTTTTGTCAATGTTTCAATCTGCATCGGAAAACTCCCATAATATTGTGTTGTTAAGGTAAAGTCGATAATCCCATTTATCGGGTCATACTTCCAATCCGCGTTTAATATTGGGACCTTTAAGTTGAGTTTTATTGATCTATTGGGTGATTTTTGCTAGGATATGATTCTAGATTTACTTTATTGAACATGTCCATTGATGGAGGAAACTCATATGGCAATGACCGAGGAGGAACGCTTTAGATTCGATTTGGCTGGGTTTCTGGTTCGCCCAGCGATTCTCAGCAAAACTGAAGTAGAGGAAATCTCTGATCAGATTGATCGTGTCAAACACAAACCCGAGTCTCTACCACCCGAACATCGGGACGTACCAGGGGGGGCCTCCAGTGTCCTTATTGATCACCCTCAAGTAGTTGATGTTCTTCATGAAATTATTGGCCCGGATATTCGGCTTGAAGGTTGTGGCTGCATCTGGCGAAAAAGGGGTGAAGCACACGGTGGCCTTCACGGCGGTGGTCCAGGTCAGGGAGATCCCATCTTCGGTTATCGCGTTCACAATGGACGTATTCATGCAGGTATGGTACGGGTTATCTTTGAGTTGACCGATATTGCGTTTGAGGATCAAAGCACCCATTTTGTGATTGGTAGCCACAAAGCTAATTTCGCCATGCACCCAGACCATACGTCGCTGGAAGATGGCAACCGGAGTCAATTCTTAACCAGTTATGAATGTCCGGCAGGTAGTGCGATTTTTTTCACTGAGAATATTTGTCATGCTGGTCCTGAATGGCAAAAGGATACACCACGTGTTGCCATTCTGCACGCCTATTCTCATCTGGCCACCCATTGGCACAGACTCAAAATTCCACCAGCTGTACTTGCAGGGCTTCCTCGAGAGAAGCAAGCCTATTTTCGAGAACCTTGGATTGCCGATTTTCGCACCAGCCCGGCGACCCATAATACAGCTGAACGGTTTATAAACAATGATGAAGATCCAATCGATACCGATACCTTTCCTTGAATGAATCGAAGAGACCTTGTAATGGGTTAAAGTTGGCTGTCTCGGTAAAATATAAACTCTGTATCATTTGAATCTGGGGCAGAGAAAAGATATCCACTAGCATTGAATTCAGTTAGTTGCTGTAGATCCGTTATTTGATTCTTTATGATGTGGCGAGCCATCAATCCTCTGGCTCTCTTGGCATGAAGACCAATTACTTTGTATACTCCGTTTTTGTAATCTTTAAAAACCGGCGTGATAATTCGACCTTGAAATTTGCTGATATTTATCGATTTAGCATATTCATTGGAAGCCAGATTAACCAATACCTTTTCTTTAAATGTCGCAACAATTTCGTTTAGTTTTTCAGTAATGATGTCTCCCCAAAACTGATATAGATTTTTGCCTTTTGGATTATCTAATTTAGTTCCCATCTCTAGCCGATACGGCTTCATAAGATCAAGAGGTCTCAACACTCCGTATAGACCTGAGAGAATTCGTAACCTGGATTGAGCAAAGTCGAAATCGAGATCACTAAAAGTCTCCACATCTAAACCTGAGTATACATCGCCTTTAAAGGCTAAAACAGCTTGTTTTGCATTTTCTGGAGTAAATTCAGAATCCCAGTCTGCAAACCGTTTGACATTCAGATCTGCTATTTTCTTGCTCACCTTCATCAAATCTGAAATATGTGTCGAATTCAATTTGTGACACTGTTCAACCAATTGATGCGAGTACGCTAAAAGTTCCGGTGTGCTATGTTTTTTCACTATTGTTGGCGTATTGTAATCCAGAGTTTTAGATGGTGAGATAACAACTATCATAATCCTTCTTATTTCTCCTGAGAAAGTTTTATATCAATTATCTATAGTCTATTCTCTTTCACTGGAATAAACAAGTTATCGGACTGTTTTTTTACATGGAGTTAACTTCTTTACGCACCAAATGTGTCTTGCAGCCTTTTATCACAATTAGGTACAATGATAAAGTGTTCAATAGAGTAATCTATCTATCATTGCTTGCTGAATTGAATTTGAAGATTTGCGTTAATAGCAGGCGCATCTTAATTTAAATTGGAAAGAGGTTTTGATATCAGATGCAGGAAAAATTGAAAGTTGTACTTGTAGGATGCGGTGGAATGAGTGGTGCTTGGCTAAACGTTGCCAGCCAAATGGATCAGGTTGAATTGATCGGATTGGTTGATATTAGGAAAGAAGCCGCTAATAAGAGAGCAGAAGACTACAATCTTTCGGAGGCGGTTATCGGTACTGATTTGAAGACCGTCTTGACCCAGACTAAACCAGATGTTGTCTTTGATTGCACTGTTCCTGAATCACACACGCAGGTAACAACAACTGCTCTCAGACACGGTTGCCATGTTCTTGGAGAGAAGCCAATGGCGGATAGCATGAAAAACGCTGAAGTATCGATAGAAGCAGCTGAAGAAACAGGTAAACTTTACGCTGTAATTCAGAATCGCAGGTATAACCCACAGATTCGAAGACTAAGGAAATTTTTGAAATCGGGTGCCATCGGCAATATCACAACGGTTAACTGTGATTTTTATGTTGGTGCTCATTTTGGAGGATTCAGGGATCATATGGAACATGTGTTACTGTTGGATATGGCGATCCATACTCTGGACGCTGCCCGTTTCATTGCCGGAGCGGACCCAGTATCTGTCTACTGTAAGGAATGGAATCCAAAGGGATCGTGGTACGATCATGACGCTTCTGCTATCGCTGTGTATGAAATGACCAATAACATCGTTTATACTTACAGAGGAAGTTGGTGTTCAGAGGGATTAAACACAACTTGGGAAAGCAATTGGAGGATCATAGGTGATAGAGGATCCGTTAAATGGGACGGTGGAGATCAGATAGTGGCAGATGTCGTAACCGAAGTCGGCGGGTTCCATTCAAAGTGTGAAAATGTCGAAATTCCACCGTATGACGGCAGCGATCGTGTTGGTGGTCATCAAGGACTGATTCACGAATTCATCGAGTGTATCCGATCTGGCGGCACGCCCGAAACAATTTATACTGACAATATTAAAAGCCTAGCTATGGTATTCGGTGCCATCGACAGTTCCAAGTCAGGACAATGTTTAAGAATTGAATGATAGTCTTAACAGGTAGAAGAAGCGAATTAAAAAAACGAGATTTCAAATTATAGACAATCAAGCTGTCTACTAATGGGAAATTAATTAATGACCGCAGAAAAGATTTTCGAACGAATACATATTGCCATTAATACAATTATAAGGACTGGGCAATCCTGCAAAGGGTTGTTTCCATCAATTCTTGACCCTCAAACCGGTGAGATGTTATTGACTAAACCACCTAAAATCCCCGGGCAACGAGATGGTGATCGGGCCCATTTGGGGAGTAATCTGATTCATGATGAACCTTTACTACAAACAATGTATGCTTTAGGGGAACCGCAATATGCTGAGGCTGCCGATAGGTATCTGTGTCATTTTTCCTTAAATTGCACAGATACCTTAACCGGTCTTTTCCCGTGGGGAGAACATTCGTTTTGGCATGTTATCGAGGAACGAGTTGGTTGCTCACGAAATTCTCAAGGAGGAAACGCAATCCATGATCATCTTCGTCAGGTACCTCTTTGGCTATGGGAGAAACTTAATAGCTTTAATCCTGGTTGTGTCCAAAATTTCGCTGATGGACTTGATTATCACTGGACCGAGGGGCCGGGATATGAGTATATTCGTCACGCTAATATTGATATTCTATCTCGACTTGTGCGTGGCGATCGTTCCTGTGATTTCCCACGGCATTCCGGCTTCTACATCTTTGATTTGACTTTTGCTTACGTTCAACATCAACGTTCGGAAATTTTTGACCAGATTTGCCTAATGACTGATTATTGGTGGGAAAGACGTGACGGGCTGGGGCTTTTGCTAATTGAGAGCCGATCGCCGCAGAAAGCTGAACGTTTTTTTGGCAACAATGCGCCAACCCAAACATTGTCATTGGGAGCTAGTTTGTTGGAATCGGCAGATCTGATGGAGCCTCTTGAAGCCGAACTCGCTTCAAAAATGCGAGATTATGCTAAGGAATATATTACAGCTTTCTTGTCTGCACCACATCAACTTGCAGAAAGGAAGTTTGTCAGTCTTTGCCAACAGGAAACTCAAAAGGTTGTTGAGCTAATGTCTATTTGGGGCAGCGTATACGGTGTTGGGACAGCTTGCGGCATAGCTGTTCTTTGTATTAACATCTGGCGTCTGACACAAAACCAAGAACTGCTGAATTGGGCACAGTCTGTCGGTCAATCCTACCTTGATGAACAGCTCCCCGTCGATCAGATAGTAGTAGAAGAGGCCAAGATTCCGGCGGCCGATCCCGGGTTGGTTCTTGGATTATTCTCTGATCTGTATGATGTTACTGGTGAATCTAATTGGTTAGAAGCGGGACTTGATCTTGCAGCGGATGTTTGCGATGTGTATTTCCAGGGTTTACTACCTCTAGGTGCCTCTGGTATTAGCTGGTACGAATCCCAACTAGGTTCGGCATTTCTGATTCACGGGTTAGCTCGTTTGGCTTTTCTTGCTCAGGGTAATTGCCCCCTTGCCCCGAATTATACTGCTAGGTAGTCAACTTTACTGTTTATCCTAACTAAAGTATCTATCAGCAACTCAATAGTATCAAAGTTGTCTTCTTTTCGCAGAAAGACCCAGTCACGTGTCGACATGGCAGAATGAACTTGATCGACTTTCGCGTCACGCTAAAACACTGGCACTCGTTGCTTATTGTGCTTGATAGTATGTCCAATCTCCAGAGCACAGATCTTAGAGACCACTGAATCAGGACTGATAAAAAAAGAAAGGTCTATGCTGATAAATACCAACAGAGACCTCATCCAGCCACTCAGCAGTAGGAGAAATATCCTACCAGTCCACCTAAATCTCCAGCTGGTGGTGTGGAAGTTGAGAAAACTCAATATCTTTGCGAGAAGAGGAGATAAATACGCAGAACATAGTCCAGTTGATCTAAAGAGTAAAAAAACTGCTGAATGCTGGTAGCAGTATGCAAGCATTCAGCACTTCAGCAAATCGGTTCAAGCAAGATGCTAGGTATGACAACGGGCTTGATTCTGCTGACAGGTAGGCGTACAACTGACAAAAACTTCGCAGGTATACGCTAGAGGAGATCACCAGTTAAAGTTGCCAAGAAATCCGCTAAGATAAAAATTATCATCTCTCGGTGAACCTAATACTGGGCTGGAAGAACTTCGAATATAGATTTGATAAATGACAATTTCTTTCTTCTTCATTTCTTTAAAAAAGGTAGAGAATGACGGAAGTGCCTACACATACAGCACCAGCGATAAAGCGATCATCGGTCAAAAGTCCCACTTCCCTCGGAAATTGCTTACAATGATATACAAAGGTGAAAATAAGCATTCCAAAAGATAGAATCGCGCCTGCGATTCTTGGAAGTAACCTGAAATAGATAAGAGATGCTAACAAGCAAGAAGCTAAAATTACAAGTCCAGCTTTTTAAGCGCTGATTTTAAACTTTTGGGGTCATCAACAAGCGCATCCCAACAAAATTCAGTTTTAGCTTCAGAATTTTTCGAAAATAATATTCCCGATAGAGAACAAAGGATAAAAACAATCATCGTTCTGTGCATAAAGTTAAGTTTAGTTCCCAAATACTCTTGAATAAATCCAATTTGTCCCCAAGATGTAGGATAAGTCCAATCTAAGAGATATGAGAAAACAGGTGAAAGTGCTATGCACAACGCACCTCCTCTCGAGGATAGTCTTTTGGAAAAGATCCCCAAATAAAACTGGCAACAATGCCTGGAGTAAAATTAGAACTTTGTCGAGCGACGTCTAGAAAGAAATTGGATTTCCCAGTTGGATCATAAGTAACAATCGCTCCTAACGCTGAGAGGGCTACTAT
>DTUY01000181.1 GCA_012963885.1 Candidatus Poribacteria bacterium
TGATTTCTGGGTTTTGGAACCGAGCCGGTTATCAAAATACAAGATGCGTGCTGTAAATCGAGGTGATGAAACCGTCACCGTTAATAGTTAGTCCATTGAGGTAGTCAGAGTAGGCTGGGGGCTGCCGGGTTGGAAATTTGTCTTGTATCAGCAGACCTACTGGTATAGAAAATCGGACGGGATTTATCTCAAAACTAGCGTATCAGAGGGACAATACTCAGAATTTGTCAAGGAAACCACTACCGCAGATCATTATGAAGCCTTGGGTCATTGATCCGTCTTCAGAAAAACCAATAAAACGTCAAAATTAGAGGTAGGCTACTAGAGCTAAAAACTCAACAGAAGTGGATGTAGGCTACATCCGCAATGCAATATTTCCCTTTTCCAACAGAGCTGATTTAAAAAACAGGATTTCAAATCATAGTGTTGAACCTTCAACCATTTTTTTCGTATGAGTTATTGATATGATGTCTGTAAAGGGCATCACGAGCTGTAGCTACACTTTTTTCCCTATTGGAGAGAAATATATTGATAATCTTCCTCTTTTTCCTTGCCCACTGGTTTGCCTCGCTGTTCAGCCAAACCTTTTTTTTACACCGCTATATATCACATCAGATGTTCAAAATGTCACTCTTCTGGGAGCGGTTCTTTTATCTGCTCACCATTGTAACTCAAGGGTCTTCTTATTTGGAGCCTCGCGCTTATGGAATCATGCACCGCATGCACCACGCCTTTAGTGACACCGAAAAAGATCCACACTCTCCTTGCCACTTGGAAAATCCAATCAAGATGATGATTGGTATGTGGATATTCTATCAACAAGTGTTATTTGGGAAGATGGAGATACCAGAGAATCTCGACAAAGACTTGCCCCAATGGGAAACCGTAGACCGGTTTTTCAATTCCCCTTGGCATTGGGTTTGGCGGATTGGTTGTGGGACTGGCTATACTTTGTTCTATTTAAAGTTTGCCTCACCTTGGATGTATTTCCTGATCCCGGTTCACTATATCATGGGACCTATTCACGGCGTGATTGTAAATTGGTGTGGACACCGCTATGGTTATACCAATTTCTATGATACCGAAGACCATTCCAGAAATACTTTACCGGTAGATTTCCTTATGATGGGAGAACTGTTTCAAAATAACCACCACAAATACCCTAACCGAGTTAATTTTGGGGTCAAATCGTTCGAACTGGATCCGGCCTACCTACTGATTAAGGTTCTGTTTTGGTGTGGCATCGTTCGTGTCTCCAATCCGACTGAGGAGATGCATTAGCTGGCTAGCTTTTTCAATTTTGCCAATTCATCCTCCAACTCACTAACGCGTACTTTCAGTTGTTGTACCTCATTTGTTAGCTGATGGATCTGAAAGTTGGGGCCTTTTACAGCCGTTTTTATTTGAGTGGCGTTCATCTAATAGGTGGCAAACACTGCCACGGCGGTACATACAAAGCGTCGGATAATTTTCCAGCGCAAAAGAACAGGTTTCAGGATGGCGTAACGTCGCATTACATCTCGCCATCCAGAAGGGTGTAGCCCGAGGCTGACAGGTCACAGTCACTAGTCAACTTACCAGAACCAATAATCCCTCCCAGCGTCCCCACCGCTTTACCCTGATGCGGCAGTCGTGATAGAATGCACTAGCCATACGCATTGTGAATGGTAATAGAAGCGCCGCATCTTATTCTCTCTAAGTTGGTTTAACCATTAGGAGCCTAATTATGAAATTAGCAGAAGCTTTAATATTACGTGCAGATTGCCAAAAACGTATTCAGCAACTGGAAACAAGGCTGATAAACAATGCCATGGTTCAAGATGGGGAGACACCGGCCGAGAATCCAAGTCAGTTGAGGTCGGAATTGGAAGACATCTCAGAACAACTTCTTCTTTTGATTAAGCGTATTAACAAAACTAACAGTCTCAGCCAAGTTGATGAAGGCCTAACATTCTCTGACGCTTTGGCTAATAGGGATATTCTGCACTTAAAGCATGGAATATACCGCAACCTCGCTCAGGCGGCAACCGTAACCCAGACTCGACATAGTAAATCTGAAGTTAAGTTTAA
>DTUY01000182.1 GCA_012963885.1 Candidatus Poribacteria bacterium
TGGTCTTTCCTCCAATGGCCATAGAAGACACTAACGATGAATGAATGTTAACAGATCCTAGCAATTAGAAAATTGATATAGTCGTATGGGTTGCACTTTTGCGGATTCATTCCTCAACTGCATAATTCCTAATAAATATTTAATTTGAACACAGTTTTATAATAGACCTCTTGCATAAGTCAAAGAAATAAAAGTTCGGAGATTTTTAAGCCCACGTATTCAATGAATTTAGGTGCCTCTCGGCTATAGAATTCTGGTGAGTTTTACTACTTATGCAAGAGGTCTAATAACCTAGTATAAAAGCCCTCTTCGGATTGAGTATCCTGGTCGGTTTGGTTATAATACTGTAACCCTGAGTGGAACGGAGGATTTTGTATGAATGAAAGAAAGATAGTCTGGCTGCTTTCTGCGGAAGGTATTCTGGACCAAAGTGGCAAACTAATCCCAGATACTCCATTTGGTGAATCATCTATTATTGTTGGAGACGTTGGACAAGATTGTTTGGCCGTCATTGTTGACAATCACGATGTATGGACGTTTGTTTCGCAAACTTGGCAACAGGCTACTTCTGCGAATATTGCTTTGAATTGTCTTTGTTGGACTGCTGGCAATCGGTTACTTGTGGGTACCGAAAGCGCCCGTTTGGCATGGATCGCCAATGGAGACCTGCACTTTATTGATGGTTTTGACTCGATTGCGGAACGTAAATTTTGGAAGACACCGTGGGGAGGACCTCCTGATGTTCGTTCACTAGCGGTTTCCACGGATGGGACAATATACGCTAATATTCATGTCGGTTGGATTGCTCATTCCAGAGATGAGGGGGGGACTTGGCAAGCCTCTCGAGAAGGCTTAGAAATGGATGTGCATCAAGTGGCTACTCACCCGTCTAGTCCAAATGAGGTCTTTGCTGCCACAGCTAATGGTTTTTATCTGAGTGGTGATTATGGTCAGACATTTACTCGTCAAGGTAATGGCATGTCCTATTACTATCAGCGAGCTTGTGCCTGTTTCGCCGATCAGGATATCTATCTGGTTTCTACCTCCAGAGGGCCTCATGGTCAAGCGGGTGCACTACTTTACCGAAGCGGAAATGCTGGAAGGGACTGGGTTTTAGCCAAAGGGTTACCCAAAAACATAGACAAGAACATAGATACCTTTCAGATTATTATTGTTGACGGAGCCCATGCACTGGTAATTATTGAGGATACCATTTTATATGAAACTCGTGATTGGGGAGTAATCTGGAATAAAGTAGGAGACAATTATCCCAGATTATTCGGTGCCCTTGTTTTATAAATTGAGATTATGCCATGACGATGCTACTGGATCAAGGCAATAATTCTACCAAAAAGTATGGATAGGAATAACCAGGGTTAATACATTAGGCAGACAAACTAATCGGCTACAGTTCGTCGATGGAAGCGCCATCAAGAGCTAGCTAACGCTCATCGGAGCATCAATTTAGGACTTAGAGTAGCTCTTTAAGGTACTGAATACGTGATGCATGACGAAGTTTACGGAGTGCTTCGTCTTCGATTTGTCGAACTCGTTCACGACTAATGTCGAGTCGACGTCCGATCTCTGCCAGTGTGTACTCTGTCCCATCCCTTAATCCATAGCGCCATTTAATAACATCTTTCTCTCGTTCGGACAGTGTGCTTAGAACACGTTCAAGTGATTCTTTCTCTGAACTCACGAGTAATTCTTGTTCTGGTAGGGTCTGGTCTTCATCCGGCAAAAGGTCTGAGACTGTCGCGTCCGACGAAGAATCACTAATAGGTGAATCAAGGGACACTGTACTACGCGTACTCTGCAAAATCTCTATAACACGTGACTCGCTTAGATTTACTACTTCCGCTATTTCTTTCGGGTTTGGATCCCTTTCTAATTCGCGTGATAATTTTGACTGCGCTTGCCGAATTGATCTACGGGTTTCGCCAACGTAGCAAGGAATTCGAATAATTTGACTCTGCTGATCGAGTGCGCGTTTAATTGCCTGCATAATCCACCAAGTGGCGTATGTACTGAAACGAAAACCCCGTTTGAGATCAAATTTCTCAACTGCCTTCATCAAACCAATACTTCCTTCCTGCATCAGGTCCAGAAAAGAGAGAGAAGATCTGTTAAAGTTATGCTTTTTTGCAATACTGGCAACAAGTAACAGGTTCGCTTCAACAATACACATTTTTGCATATTGTACTTCTCCAGCAGCAATCTTTAACACTTCCCAGAAGGAGTTAAAAAAATCAAAATTGGACAAATCCTTATCTAGAACGTCAACAATCGCCGGAGAATGAAAAGTTCCAACTTCAATTTGATACTTTTTAATTTCTATCTCGATACGCTTCAATATAAGATCCAAATCCATAGGACTCCACCAATCTGGATCTTCTTCTGTTTTGTGTTTCGCTCCGCGACGCCGTTTAATTTTGAGCCGAACGCGTTCGATGATGACTGGTGGCAGTTGCTGAAAAAGCTTAGTGACCTGCTCCTTACCTCGGTTGAAATCCTGAAAGAGTTCTACTTCTTGTTTTGGTTTTAGCAATGGGGTACGAGCAATTTCTTGCAAATAAGAAAAGGCTTCATCTCTAGTGCCATCCATCCCATCTCCAGCTCTCGGCTTATACTTAGAGATAAGATCATCCCCTTCATTAAGATCATCCCCTTCATTAAGATCACCCCCTTCATTAAGATCACCCCCTTCATTAAGATCACCCCCATACGTATTACCCAGTGATTCATCCGTTGGTTGACTCAGAATCGGATTTTCATCGTCATACCTTCCTTCAGAATCTGATTGACTATAATTTATAGAGCCCTCTTCGAAATCTTGATCACCCGAATCTTCGTGTTCTCTTATTTTTGTTCCCTCAGACATTTATGTAACTACCTCTAATAGGTTTTCCTGTAGATCAATTGTATTTTTAGTAGACATTCTACTTAACTTTATCATAGAATTTGCTAAAGTCCTAGAGTGTATTTTGTAATATATTTGTAAAAAAATCAACACAACAGTGTGCCAAATGAACAAATCTGATGTCCTTAAAGGCTATGAAGCAGGTAACTCTTTCAAAGGTGAAGAATTGATAAGAATAGACCTCAGCCACATTAAGTTAGTAAAAGTTGATTTCTCAGAAGCCAATTTACAGTTCGCAGAATTCAAAGACACCAATCTGAGCGAATCTAATTTTAACTATGCAGACCTATCTAATGCCAATTTATCAGGTGCCATTTTAAGGAAAGCTTTTCTTGTCGGTGCTAACCTAACTAATGCTAATCTAGAACGAACTGATCTTCGCGGTGCATTTTTAGGAGGCTCGACGCTTAGCAGTACGAATTTCCGTGATGCTAACTTAAAAGGCGCCATTATCGGATCCCCAAATTGGATTGCACTAGATACCTTCAGTGCCCATACTAACTTCGAAGGGGCAAACCTTGAAAATACGATCTTTGGCGAAACAACTCCAAAGGGTGTTTCAATGCTAGGTGCCAAGCTCACAAATGCATATCTTTACGAAGTTAACTTTTCCGAATCGGTGTATCACCCACAGCAACTTGAGGAAGCTATTATAAACAAGATTGTACAAAGTTCACCTGTAAAACCCGCACAACTCAAGTAGAGACGTACTTTTAACCAAAAAGGTTTACAGTTTTTTTTGTGATTTACAAATTTTATTTGCTCTTCGTTAGAATTAACGGAGCTGAATTTCGGTTAGTTTCTGGTAAAGACCACTTCTACTAACCAGTTCTTGGTGTGTTCCCCTTTCAACAATTTTCCCTTTACCCAGCACAAAAATCTCATCTGCATTAATGATTGTCGAGAGCCTATGGGCAATGATAAATGTTGTTCGTCCTTTCATCAGGTACGATAATGACTCTTGAATAAGTGATTCAGATTCGCTGTCTAGTTCAGAAGTTGCTTCATCAAGAAGAAGAATCCGTGGATTCTTAACAATCGCACGGGCGATTGAAATTCGTTGTCTTTCACCTCCTGATAGGTTAAGACCCGATTCTCCAACTTCCGTTTTGTAACCATTTGGCAGCCCAACAATGAAGTCATGCGCATTGGCTAATTTTGTCGCTTTGATAATCTCAGAATCCGTTATGCTCGTTTTGCCGTAGGCGATGTTGGCACTTACGGTTCCAGCAAAAAGTATTGTTTCCTGCGTTACAATTGCAATTTGTTTTCGTAGCGATTCTAAACTAAAATCACTTATTCGGTAACCATCAATCAAAATTTCGCCTAAAGTTACCTCATAAAACCTTAGGATTAAATTTACCAGTGTTGTTTTGCCGTTTCCGCTTGGTCCTACTAAAGCGACAACCTTCCCTGACTCAACACGAAAACTGATGTCGTCGACAACCTTTTCTTGATCGTCGTAGGTGAATGACACGTTGCGGAACTCGATTTCACCACGTACGAAAGGAAGATTTGGTTCTTTTTTCTGCTCCTGCCTTTCATCTTTAAAATCAAGTATATGAAAAACTCGATCAGCTGATGCGAGGCTTTGCTGTAAAATTGTATTGAATTGGCTGATGGTCCTTATCGGCTTAAACATCAAACTGATCATGGCGACGTAACCAATAAATTCACCTGTGCCAAGATTACCGAGAATTACTTGCCTACATCCAAGACCAAAAACTACTACCACTCCGATTGCGCTAATTAACTCAACCAGAGGGCCGAGCAATGAAGTTAAGCGGATTCGCTTGATTGTAGTATGATATTGGCGTCCTGTAGTATCCAAGAATCTGTCACGTTCAAATATTTCAGCAGTAAAACTCTTAATTATTTGAGTTCCATATATTGTTTCCTTGAGTTGGGAGGATAGATCCGCCGTATGCTGTTGGATTTCTCCAGACGCATCGCGAATCCTTTTTCCAAACTGATTGACTAGATACACAAGCGGAGGAAAAATTAACAGTACCAGGATTGTTAGCTTGAAGCTGCTGATTAACATTGCAACTATAAAAACTGGGAGGTAGATAATCGCGCGTATCACGCTTGAGGTAGAACCGATGGCTCTGTGTAGAGATCTTATATCATCGGTCATTCGGGCAATTAAGTCTCCTGATCGATGATCTTTCAGTATTCCTACAGGAGCAAATACAATCTTCTCATAAACTTCGTTTCTCAGTTGAGTAATCAGTTTCAAGCCGACCAGATCCATTAGGAAACTGTTGAAGTAGGAGAAAACTCCTTTCACCAATACTAGGCAGAATGCACCTCCTAAAACATATCCGATCAAGTGGAGTGCTATCCGTCGATCTGGAATCGAAAGTGGGATGCCATTAAAAATTCCGTTAACTTTAAAAAATCCGATGATCAGTGGATTCTCATCAAATGTGTGTGTTTCTATTGATTTTAATGCGTCAATTGTGTTCGCCAGAACTTGTATATAGCCAAGATCCCCGATCGCAATTACAAAGGAACAGACCATCGATAAGCAGATCAGACCAATGTAGGTTCTCAGATATTTGGCAAGGCGGTTGAATGTTTTCATGTCTAATTTATCTTCTGATGATTAAATTGAATAACGTGCATATGTTCAGCAGCGATTGACTTACATAATACGTGCGGTTGACGTATTTTGAAGTCTATTAAGCTAGTTTAGTCGATGGCGATCACTAGGTTAGTTCGACTAAGCATAGCAGTTTGTCGATTCTCAAAGTAAGCGGGCGTTTGTATTGTCAGATGAAGCTTTACAGGGGGTCACTGTGTTGAGAAATTTAATTCATAACGGAATGACGTTGATGGTAGGGTTCTTTGATTCAAACTATTTGTGAGATTAAGAAATTTTTCAAGTAACGTTGGTTTTTGTTTAATGCGTGTTACTTTGGGCACTCCTTTGATCCCAACGACATGAGCAGCATGAGCGACTGTGTCTTGCAAATTACCGAGTCGATCAATTAATGTCTCCTCAAATGCTTGTTTTCCGGTGAAGATTCGTCCATCGGCAAAAGCCTCGATCTGATCCCGCGTCAGCCGATCGTTACGGCTTTCAACAATTGCCTGAATGAATTGAGATCTTACGTCGTCGACAGTTGTTTGAATTAAATCTCTTTCCGCCGGCGTCATATCGCGCTGCGCTGTTCCAATATCTTTATATTTTCCACTTTTAACGATTTGATATTCAATTCCTATTTTATCGTATAGTTCCTTCATCTTCATAAATTGCATGACGGCACCAATACTACCGGTAAGTGTCCCTGGATTTGCGAAGATTTCTTTTGCAGCACAGGCAATATAGTAACCACCAGACGCAGCAGTACTGCCCATTGATGCAAAAATTGGTTTGTTCTTCAGTTTTTTAAGCTCACTGTAAATCTCTTGGACAGGAGCAACTCCTCCTCCAGGCGAATCAATTCGCAATACGATGGCCTTTACACTGGAGTTATCACGATGATGATGAATATGTTTAATAGTTTCTTCTGAATCATTAATTACACCAAGGATCTCAATGACTGCTACTTTATCCCCGATTGTTTCTAGGTTGATTAGCATTCGGCCAAAAAATAGCATGAAAATTAAGATTGCACCTGTAATTAAAATAGTATATTTGACTTTGCGAGACATAACAAAATTTCTCCCTTAAATTTCTAGCATCTTTGTTGCATACTCCCGAAATTCTGAACCGAATTCCGGATCTGCCAGGGAAAATCTAAAGAACGCTTCGAAATAAGCACGATAATTTCCAATATCAAACCGTTTTTCGTCATGATCGAGTTTCAGACCAAAAACTCTGCCTTGATCCTTTAATGCAAGCTGAATTGAATCGGTAATCTGAATCTCGTTATTTTTACCGGGTTTTGTCTGACGGATATAATCGAAAATTTCAGGAGAAAACACATACCGTGCTGCAACTGCTAAGTTGCTCGGAGCTTTATCAACACTAGGTTTTTCAACAAGACCCACAACTGAAAAAGCTAGACCTTTCTCAAACTTGGGTGTTCCAATACCATACTTAACAACAGACTCAAATGCGACTTCTTCGAATAATACGGTTACATTGGCCTGATTTTCCATGTGTGTTTCTATCAAATTTTCCAATATGTTACTTGTTGGTTTGGACTGGATGATGGAATCGCCTAAACAAACAACAAAGGGCTCATTACCAACAAAAGTCTCTGCTTTACTAATTGCGTCAGCTAACCCCTTTGGATGACTCTGGCGTGTATAGAAAAATTCAATATCGCCATCAACTTCTGAGGTCTGACTGAAATGATCTAAATTTGAATCGAAGTGGTCTTCTAATGTTCGTTTTTTCTGATTTGTGACAATCAGAATCTTGTTAATCCCGGTAGCTTGTATTTCTTCCACTACATACTGGATTACTGGTTTGCGACCAACTAATAACATTTCTTTAGGTTGAGACTTTGTTGCGGGTAATAGGCGGGTCCCAAAACCTGCCGCGGGAATTACAGCTTTTCTCGGTCTTTGTTGTGTTTGATGAATGTTCATCCCTAATATCACTTAAATATAAAGATACCTAGAATAGTGCGAGCAATCCATAACATGTCAGAATAGAAAGTTTGCGTTTTTATGTATTCTAGATCTATCTTCAATTTCTCTGGCATAAGTATATGGATATAAAACTGTTCCGGGTCGGATTTACCTCTTAGCTTTTCTTCTTCGTTGCGGTTCATAAATTGGGAAGGTCCGGTGATACCAGGACGCACGTGCAATACTCGTTGCTGGTTCCGTGTATAGTACTGAACATAAGCTGGGGATTCGGGGCGCGGCCCAATGATACTCATTTCACCTTTGATGATGTTAACTAGTTGCGGAATTTCATCGAGTTTCCACCGTCTTAGGAAGAAGCCAGTCGGCGTAATGCGAGGATCACAATAAGCAGTAAGTTTTTGACCAAAAAGGTCAGCATTAGCGACCATTGTTCGGAACTTATACATTTCAAAAATGTGACCATATTGCCCAACTCTCTTAGCCTTGTAGAGGATGGGACCAGGTGATTGTAATTTCACTAATATGGCGACTACTAAAAAAATTGGTGATAGGCAGATCAAAGTTGGACCTGCGAATACAAGATCAATGATCCTCCTCATTTCTACCTGACAGCTGATAAATCAATTACGTCAGCTTTAGTCTTCCGACTAATAGTACTAAGCGGTTCGTTAGCAAAAGACCGATTTGGCACATAAGTTGGTACAATCTTCTGGAGCTCATTTATAATCTCATCAGTTTTCAGATGATTAGCAAGTTCATCCAACTTCTGGATTTGATCCAGCAACCTTTTCTCCTCGA
Organism: Candidatus Poribacteria bacterium; assembly: GCA_012963885.1. Lineage (GTDB taxonomy): Bacteria > Poribacteria > WGA-4E > WGA-4E > UBA9662 > UBA9662. The sequence goes on from DTUY01000182.1 coordinate 8,267, forward strand.
TAGCTTCAAGGTGTGCGACGAAAATCCGCTGGTGTTTGGTTGCTCTTACGCCTTCCTCTGCTGTCAAAAGCTCTTCGTATAACTTCTCTCCTGGTTCTAATCCCGTAAATTCTATTGGGATATCACGATTCACTTCAAGCCCAGACAGGCGGATTAGATCGTGTGCAAGATCGAGAATTTTAATTGGCTCTCCCATATCCAAGATAAAGATCTCTCCCCCATTTCCCATTGCTCCAGCTTGAAGTAGCAGTTGAACCGATTCAGGGATAGTCATGAAATATCTTGTAACGTCACGGTGTGTTACAGTCACTGGACCACCTTTTTCTATCTGACGTTTGAACTTAGGTAAAACACTCCCTCGACTATCAATGACGTTTCCAAAGCGAACTGCGCCAAATTTCGTGCTGTTATGGTACGCTTTGCTTTCGATCAGCTTTTCTGTTACCCGTTTGGATGCCCCCATTACACTAGATGGATTGACTGCTTTGTCAGAAGATACAAGGATAAACGATTCAACGCGATGATGTACAGCGGCATCAACTAAATTCTTGGTACCCAGAATATTATTTTTAACCGCTTCGTCGGGATTGAGCTCCATGAATGTTACGTGCTTATGTGCAGCGGCATGGAAAATAATTTGTGGTTGATAGCGATCGATAATTCTAAAAACCTTAAGTCGGTCACGGATATCACCAATGATGATTACACGGTTTAGGGTTGGGAGGAGCTCGGCTAATTCATGCTCAATGTGATACAGGCTATTTTCACCACGGGCGTAAAGAATCAATTGTTCCGGATTAAACTGTGCAATCTGCCGACATAACTCGGAACCAATTGACCCTCCAGCACCAGTTACCATTACCCGTTTACCGGATAGAGACTTAGAAACTTCAGCCAGATCAATCTGAGCAGTCTGTCGATTCAGCAAATCCTCAACTTGAACACTCCGAATCTGACTGATGCTAACGTCTCCTGAAAGAATCGCGTCAATGCTCGGCACTATCTTGAACGCACATCCTTTTTGCTCACAGAGGCGGATAATCTCACGTACTTTTGTTCCTGCAGCGTTTGGCATTGCAATAACCACAGTATCAATCTGACGTCGTCGAACAATATAGGTCAAATCACGTGTGGTGCCAAGGATATCGAGTCCGTGAATTCGTTTGCCTACTTTTTCCTGATTATCATCAATAAACCCAATCGGAAAATACCCTTTATCTGGATTTCTACGTATACTGCGTAAGACGCTGACCCCCACCTCCCCAGCACCAATAATTAAGATGCGTTTGCGGGGAACCACAACCTGTCTTCTTTGCCATTCCTCTGATAAACGCAACGAAAATTTCACGCCACCGATAAGGATAAAATTATAAAACCCATCAACTAGCAGAAGTGCGGTGATATCGCCAAGCGGAGAACCTTCGGCAATATTGTTTATGACCATAAACAATATTGGAATAAGCAGAACTGTAGAAAGCCCAATAGTGGCAGTTAGCAATGTGAATTCGTATACGCTGGCAAAACGCCATATCTGTTTGTGGCATTGGAATACCAAAGAAATCGCCATTCGTATCACAATAACAGTGACGATAATAGCAAAGAGATTTCCCGAAAAGTCTCCCTGCATTTTTAGTTTCTGGATGAAGTCTAGGCTTAAAAGCTTACCAGTATAGAGAGTGAGTAAAAAAGCAATACTAATTAACATAAAATCAATTAAAACTGAGCTAATCAATCTAGCCCGTAACTTCCTAGCTCGTAACTTCAGCATGCTTTCCTTTCGGTTATTTGGGAGTAAACCTCATTTAGTCGTTTCCCTAAAATTTGCCAATCGTACTTCTCTTCAATCAATTTCCTACCTGAATTGCCAATTGACTCGCGGAGTTCTCGATCGTTGAGCAACATGTTTACATGGCTCGCAAAATCATGTGGCGTGTCAGCTACTAACAAATCTTGACTTGCTATTGCTTCGATACCCATCGCCCCAATTGTTGTTGTCACGATAGGAACACCCATTGCCATCGCTTCAAGATGCTTTACCTGCAAGCCTGATCCTGATCGCATCGGTGATACAAAGACCGTTGCTCGGTTAAAGTAAACACGCACGTCGGGAACATAGCCAGTTACAGTTACATTGTCGCTTGCAAGTTGCTTAACTTGATTGGTTGGATTGTTGCCAACAATTGAGAAAGTTACTTCTGAATGTTTGGCAACAATCAGTGGTAAAATTTCGTTGTGGAAATAAATCGCTGCGTCGTAATTTGGGAAATAATCCATTGTCCCTGTAAATAACAGATTCAATCCCCCATCTGTGTTGCTCGGCTGAAAATAATCAAGATCAATACCAACCGGAATGACTGATAGGTTAAGATCTGAATCTTGTTTAAGCAAATAATCGTGGTCACACTGCGCTACCACCGTGCTGTGATCGAAAACCCGGGCGATTTCTACCTCATAATCGCGTACCCGCTTCTGTTCCATCTTGAGAAGGGGTAAAATAGCACTACGATCGATTTCGATCCGGCGGCTTAAATTCAATGCCATTGAATCGCAAAGATCAAGCATCTTCGGAACTCCTTCACAATCGGCAACATACTGCCCCATTCGAAAGAGGTGCGCGTGCACAAGCTCGAAATCCATCTGTTGCAGAAGATTGTCGATCATCCTTTGCATCTTAGTTGATCTCCAATAATGTATTTGGAGCGGGTTCTTGGAGAAAAAATTGAAAATACAATTCTTTCTCGCTTGCAAGCGGCTAAAAGGTACCAACTCAGCCCGCTCACAAAACGACCTGAGTTCTTTAATATTATTAGTCTCTTCCCTAGATTCGGCAAAGGAAACAACTGTAACAGCATGATCCTTCGCCAGTTGCTTAATAAAACTATAGTTACGAATTCGATCCCCGCGATGTGGTGGAAATGGGCACCTAAGACTTAGAAATAAGATTCTCATCACCGATGGGAATTCCCTCACTCGGAATCATATTCGGTATATCAGAAGTTACTCGATAGACTGTCTTCGTATCTACTGTAATTAATCCCTCTTCAAGTGGTTCTTCGACAATTTCACCACCCACATTTCTTACTAAGCCTTTTTGGATTTTCTCATTTAATTCAACCTGCATTTCGTTGGTCAGTATTTCCAGACCGACCTTAGTAACCGGACAACATAAAATCTCCAACAGATCTTGTTTAACTGGCATATTCTGCCTCAACATTCCTTAAATTCTTCTTTGTTCTCTATCTTTTCCGTCTTTTCGGGCGATTACTTCTAGTGGCCCTCCGCCTGGGCATAGCTTGCTTTTTGTCCTTTGGGCGGGCTGGTGTTCTACTTCGTTTTTCTTCTCTGGATTCGATGTTAAGCTGGGCTTTAAAAACGTATTCGCAAACTTCCTCTTCTATACGTTGATGCATGGATTCAAAAACGCCGAGCGCTTCATTCTTGAAAACAACAATTGGATCCTTACCGCCATAACCGCGAAGATGAATTCCTTCTTCAAGATAGTCGATGTTGTAAAGGTGGTCCTTCCAATGACTATCGATCCGATCGAGAAGTATCATGCGTTCCAACTCACGCATGATCTCAACTCCCATCTCTTTCTCACGTAGTGCATATATGCTTTGCAAAGATTCAATAATACAACTCCGAATTTGATTTGGTTCCTGTTGATCAATGGGTGGCAACCATGTGGATAAGTCAATCGGAAATGTTCGAGTCAACCACTTGGCAAAAACTTCAACACCACTCTCTTCTTCGGGATCGGGATTGATCAAGTAAAAATCGAGATGATCGTCAACAAGGTTTTCGATCATCTCCCATATCTTATTTGTTAATTCGTCGCCATGGAGGATTTCGTCACGGAGTGAGTAAATCGTTTGGCGTTGTACCGTCATCACGTCGTCGAATTTCAGCAAATTCTTACGGATTTCGAAATGTTTGTCCTCAACACGTTTTTGTGCTTTTTCGATAGCTTTAGTAATCCAAGTGTGTTCGATTGGAATTTCGTCATCCATACCAACCTTATCCATCATTCCTTGCAGTCGGTCTTGACCAAACTTACGCATTAAGTCATCTTCAAGAGACAGGTAAAACCGGGAAGAACCGGGATCCCCTTGCCGGCCAGATCGGCCTCGGAGCTGATTGTCGATCCGACGTGATTCATGCCGTTCAGTACCGATGATATGCAATCCGCCAGCAACCAGAATTTTTTCACGGTTTTCGGCACAGACAGCGTTAGCTTCCTGAAACGCCGATGTCCACTCCTCAGATTCCTGATCCGTCGCATCTGGGTTCAGGCGTCTTTTTCGCAGGAACTGTCTGGTGATAATATCGGGACTACCGCCGAGTAAAATGTCAACGCCACGACCTGCCATGTTTGTCGCAATCGTCACTGCGCCTGGCATTCCTGCTTGAGCTATGATGGTTGCTTCACGGGCATGCTCTTTGGCATTTAACACTTGGTGATCCAAATTTCGGTTTTTTACCTTCAGCATTCTGCTCAGCTTTTCGGAGTTTTCGATCGAAATCGTACCGACCAAAACGGGGCAACCCTGTTCATGTTTTTCGAGGATATCCGTAATTACTGCATTGAATTTTGCTTTTTCAGTCTTGTAAATTTGATCGGCGAGATCCATGCGAACCATGGGACGGTTCGTTGGCACCACGACAACATCCAAACTATAGATTTGGGCGAACTCATTTGCTTCGGTTGCGGCTGTACCGGTCATGCCCGATAGTTTATCGTACATGCGGAAATAGTTCTGGTAGGAGATTCTTGCTCCTGTTTGGCTTTCCTGCACAATCCGAACGTTTTCTTTCGCTTCAAGTGCCTGATGCAACCCTTCGCTGTACCGTCTTCCTTCTTGCATCCTCCCGGTAAATTCGTCAACAATGACCACCTCTCCGCCTTTCACTACATAATCGATATCACGCTTGTAGAGAGCATGTGCAATCAATGCTTGATTGACGTGATGGATGACGTCCATATTGTCGTGGCTGTAAAGATCTTCTACCCCCAATAACCTTTGAACCTCATCAACCCCAAGATCAGTTAGCACTACCGTCCCGCGTTTACTGCCCTTTTCGTCAATCTCATAATGGTCATTCAGCCGAAGCCTGACAATGGCACGACGGATCTTTTGATATCGCTCAACCGGCTCACCATGAGGTTCAGCGATAATTAATGGTACACGTGCCTCATCAATCAGGACACTGTCCACTTCATCTATAATTGCAAAGTTATGGTTGCGCTGGACTTTACCTTCCAAATGACGGGCCTTGTTGCCCCACAAGTAATCAAAGCCGAATTCGCTATGTACACCGTATGTGATATCAGACTTATAGCCGAGTCTTTTCTCCTCATGCGACATGCCACTAACCGTTAGGCCAACCGATAAACCGAGGAAGTTATAGATTTGTCCCATCCATTCTGCATCACGCTTCGCTAAGTAATCATTAACTGTAGCGAGATGAATACCTTTTCCTTCAAGTGCATTCAAGTACACAGCCAAGGTGGATGTTAGTGTTTTCCCTTCACCAGTTTTCATCTCGGCGATACTGCCTTGATGAAGAGCTATTCCTCCGATAAGTTGGACGTCAAAATGTCTCTGACCAAGAGCACGTACCGCTGTCTCTCGGACAACAGCAAACGCTTCAGGCAAAAGGTCATTTAATGAAACCCCATTGTATAATTGTTGGCGCAAATCGGGCGTTTTCGATTTCAGTTCGACATCCGACAGCTTTTGAATCGATGGTTCAAGCTGGTTGATCTGTTCGACCAATGGCTGAAAACGCTTAAAATCCCTATCTTCTTTGTTGCCAAAAAACCTTGTTAATACTCTTTGAAACACGAGAAACTTCCTTGAGTTAATTCGGAACCAGTTGGTACACTCTAAAAGCAAAAATAAATTGTCAGTAAAACCTACTCTTCTGTTTTCCCTTCCTCATTGGTTTCCACTGGATCGATTGCAATTTCACCTCGAGGCGTCTCAGAAACTTCTGAAGCCGACTCTGCATTTTCTTGCGTTCCACCGGAATCTGTTTCCTCTTGACCTTTATCCGGAAATGTTGGAACTAGATCTTCCTTGTCTTCAAGCAAATTTTCACCGTCAGTCCGTTTCCTTAAAATCGAGTAGATAACCGTATTTCCGACTGAAGCAATCGATAAAACGTAAGCCATAATCAAGGCCAGGATTGACAATATCGTAATTGCTATAATAAAGCCTGTAATCTTGAGTGCAACCGGGTCAGTACTCTGCGGAGTCACAAGGTCAAAAACTGCCATTTGACCAACGGAATTTGGCAGTTTTTGAATCAGGTTGCCGAGGAATCCATTGGCATGCGCCATGAAAATTCCCACTTCGTTGTGAATCAGAAAGCGAATCGGAAGGAGTATTAGAACAAAACCAATCAGACAGAAAAACGACCAAACTAGGCCACAAACTGTTTTTGTTAACAGAAGGAGGCCTTCGTAAACAACGATTCGCCAAGGCTGGTTCCAAATTATTGAGAAATGCTGTTCGATAGTTTCAAAAACATCCGAATCAGCCGCCGCAATTACTGAGGGAACAAAAAGTAGCCCTATTCCGAAAACAATGATTAAGTATGCCATCAGCAAGCCCATGAAAAAGGCTATTGGCATGAGGATCGATGACAGCATTACAATCCAATGACCGACTACGGGAATCATGCCGAGCAAGCCAATCGTGATTGGTGTTATTAAAACAAGGGCAAAGATCAGTGCAACCCCAATAAAGGTGCCGAAAATTACCTTCCAATTTTTTTTAGTGAAGACAACAGATTCACCAATTGAAAAGAAGTGATCGCCTCGCAACTGCTGAATAGTAACCTTAGAGACCATTGTGCTGGTTAAAAAAAAGGCTGCAAAATAAACAAACATCCCCACCCACATTACAATTTTTGTAATCGGCTCGAAATCGCCATAATCGGTAATGAATGGACAAGTTGGCAATAAGGCATAATTACCCCAGAACTCCTTAGCACTATCTATACTGGTAATAAGTAAACTCAAATAAATCAGAATCTCATAGATTATATAAGCAATTAGAAGACCGACGAAGTGAATAAATATTTTCTTTGCGCTGAAACCCAATCGTCCGGATCTAAAAATATCCCGAAAATCGAAGTGAAAATCCATAATCCCTCCTTCATTTTAGTCCCATTCATAGGGATTATAATGCACCATTTTGTTATGATACACTAGCTGAAATTTTCTGTCAATTACATTGGTTTAGTTTGTTGAAATCAGTTTCGGCTTGACTTTGACCTCAAGGCACACTAAAATCGAATCTCAAACCCCACCAAATTCTTACCAAAATTGAGGATAATTAGGTATGGCGAGTCCAAAATTAACCACATCACAGATTGAGAATCAAATTTCAGACCTATCGGGATGGACAGTACAAGACGAGAAACTTCATAAGCAGTATCAGTTTAACTCTTTTGTTGAGGCATTTGGTTTTATGTCAAGTGTTGCACTAGTTGCGGAATCAATGAACCATCATCCTGATTGGTCTAATGTCTATAACCGTGTTACTATAGATCTAAATACCCACGACTCTGGCGGAATTAGTAGCCTCGATTTTGAATTTGCCAAGAGAGCTGACGAGATTGCAGGTTAGTCATTTCCCTCTTGCTAAATAGAGATTTAATGGAGGTTTTGGCTTTCCGATGCGTCGCCACAATATTTCAGTTATTACCGAGAAAGGTGGCCTTAGCACTTGGTGTGTGGATCGGTAATCTCTCGTATATCGTATTGAAGCGACGGCGGCGCATAGCGATTTCAAACTTGAAAATCGCTTTTGCCAAAAAATTCTCGGATCAAGAGATTCAGCGAATATGTCGTAAAAGTTTTCAAGGCCTTGGCAAAAACTTAGCTGAGTTTTTGCAATTCCCTCAATTAACAACTGAGAATATCTGGGAGCTGGTTAATGTTGAAGGTAAAGAAAACCTAGATATCGCTCTTAGTCAGGGCAAAGGAGCAATAATATTTGTTCCGCATTTCGGCAACTGGGAACTTACAGGCCTCATTACTGGTGTGTTAATACCCAACCGTATAAAAGCCATCGTTTTTGAACTTAGGAACAAACGTCTTAATCAATTGGTTTGGAAATATCGACAACATCTTAGTGCTGAACTTATCCCTAAAAAAAGAGCCATTCGAAGGATTATACTTGCGCTTCAGCAAAATTGTGCAATCGGTTTTTTCGCTGATCAAGATGCAGGAGATAGCGGTGTATTTGTTGACTTTTTTGGTAAGCCTGCTTCTGCAGTTCGTAGTCCGATGATACTTGCACTTAAAACTGGAGCACCGATATTATTCTCAGTCTGTATTCGTCAGCCTAACAACCAACACTTGGTCAAAATTTATGAACCGTTTTATATTGAAATTTCGAAGAACCTCGAACACGATGTACAGTACAATACTGAGCGTTTATTAAAAATTCTTGAAAGGGAAATTCGAAAATATCCAGACCAATGGCTATGGCTTCATAACCGCTGGAAGACACAACCCACATAGAAATTGTCAAGTATCTAGCTAAGATGTTATAATTGTGTGGTATTTAAAATTTTTGAAGTAATTAAGGATCGTCATGGTTCAATACAATAGAAAATGCACTATTTCAATTGTTGCTTTAACTGCAATTGCGGTGGTTTCAGTTCTCCTCTTCAATACTATTGGCAAAAGTGCACTAAGTGGTCGTGAAGAAAGAATAACGACCATGACGCTGATTAATAAACTGAATGAAGCAATAGCAAAAGCGGAAACCTTTTATTACAAAGATGTAGACCGCCAGAAAATTTACGAAGGTGCAGTTAAAGGTGCACTGGCGGCGCTTGGTGATCCTTATTCTTTTTATCAATCCCCAGAGTCCTTTCAACGTGAACGCGAAGATCTCATTACTGCTAAATTCGGTGGATTAGGAATCCGAATTTATGTGGACAAAGGTTTGGTGAAAATTTTATCCGTCTTACCTTATACTCCGGCAATGAAAGCGGGCCTACAAGCAGGTGATTACATTACCAAGATCGGGGGAGAAGCAATTAACATTGGAATTACAAGTGGTAAAACACTTAATGATGTCGTTAGCATTCTCAGGGGAAGAATTGGAACCAAAGTCACAATTTCGATTCACCGTCGAGGAAGTTCTGATCCCTTCGATGTCACTTTAACACGTGGAGAAATCAAAACTGATAGTGTTGAAAAGGCTATGGTTAACGATGAAATTGCCTATATACGAATTACCAACTTTACTGGACGAACTAATGAAGAATTCCACCAAGCCATGATGGATCTTTTTAATTCAGGTAATATAAAACCCAAAGCACTAATTTTAGATCTCCGTAATAATCCTGGTGGCCTTCTTGACTCGGCCTATTATGTCTCAGATGCTCTTATTTCTGAGGGGATGATTGTTTCGACCAGAGGGCGTCATCCCCAGTCTAATAAAGAATATAAATCTAAATCAAAAACCCTTTGTCCAGACGATGTAGAACTTGTTGTGCTGATAAACGAATACAGTGCAAGCGGATCAGAGATAGTGGCAGGGGCAATTAAGGACCATATTCGTGGTGTTCTTCTGGGGAAAAAAACTTTTGGCAAGGGTGTTGTTCAACAACGCATCCCTTTAAAGCATGGAGGGGCGGTATCATTAACCATTTCAACCTATTACACTCCAAACGGCACTTCAATTAATGAGAAAGGTATTGAACCACAAATTGATATTGATGCAACAAAACTCGAAATAGCGGATGCTGAGATGCGACAGAAAATGCGTAATGGTCGTTATGTGAATGATTTTGTTGAAGCGTGGATTGAAGAGGAAGAAAAGATCACTGGAAAGACACCTCAGGATTTTTCAAAACTTGAGGCTAATCTCAGTCCACTATTTGAAATACTAAAACAAAATAATATATCATTGCGCGCGGATTTAGTAAAGCTAGATGCTAAACGGGTTTTTAATAATAATGTTGGAATATATCAGCTAATTGATCTTGATCATGATAACCAGCTTGTAAAAGCAATTCGTATTATCGAAACTGGTGAGGTCCAGAAATTAATTGCATCAAAGATCGCAGGTGCCACAGCCGATTTGTGAGTTGGCGGTCTCGATACGGTACATAATATTCCTGTTGGATCTATCGAAGTCATTTTCCGGAATATTGGCAGGCAAGGCGTCCAGTGTTGTAACTAGTTTCACTCCTGAGTCCCGCATTAAAGACATTCCTACTGAATTTCAATCTTGTAGACTTATTAGACTCATGTCTGTAAAGCATGAGCTGTGTTGAGGATACGACTAAATATTATTATGAAATTACAGTTTGTAATGTTAGGAAGTGGCGCGGTACGGGATAATCCGCACCGAGGTGGTCCATCGCAAATACTGAATATTGATAATGAGATCCTCATGTTCGATTGTGGTCGGTCAGCTAGCACCAACCTTGCTCGGACAGGAATAGGATGTGAGGCAGTAGATCGGTTGTTCCTAACACACCTACATTTTGATCATATTGTGGATGTTCCTTATTTAGTGTTTGTAGGCTGGATAAAGAAACGAAAAAATCGGTTGCAGATTTATGGTCCAAATGGAACTAAAGATTTTGTAACAAAGATTATTCGACCGCCTTTTCAGCAAGATATTGAAAGTCGCTTGAAGCATGGGAAGGACATTACGTTATTAGATCCAGTGGTGTATGAAGTGCATCAGGCCAGCCAATTTCTCCTAGCCAATAGATACCAAATATCTTCAACATTTATTGATCACGCTGGAATCCCTACCTTAGCTTATCGAATAAACGTAGGAAATAAACGAATCGTTATTACAGGAGATGGAATCCCTGATGAAAAATTCCCTGAGTTTTGTCACGGAGCTGACCTGCTATCTATTGAATGTTCAGGAACATCCGAATTCTTAGATCAACAAGCGTGGGGTAGTTGGCATATCGGGCCGGCAGATATTGCTCAAATTGCGTCGGAGGCGGGAATAAAGATAGTGATCATCAAGCATTTGGTGATTGAAGATATTACAGGGGACCGTACAATTGGTAATTCGATGGCCAAACAGATTCAATCACATTACAGTGGAGAAGTGATAGTTGCAGAGGATGGATTAACAATCAATCTAAGCTAAATGTAGATGGATTAGACAAATTCAGTACTGAACTTTACTGCGACATACTTAGAGAATCCAACAAATTGCTTATAATTAATAGGCACGAGCTAGAACAAATTTTTATGATCTGATGTTGTGCCAATTAGCTGATTTAAGGAAACACGCATTCCGTTTTTTCTAACTATGAAATTCTTCGGTGCTATTGATGCTTACCACCAGTTTCGTAAAGTCCTAATTGATACGTCATTTTTTGAGAGGAATGCTGTTCATGAAATGAGTCAATCCTTTCATGTATACGTAAACCGAAAGTGGGGTGGGGTTTCAAAGGAAATTATTCTCTTAATGATGATTTGTGTAATAGGGATCCTAGGATATATTCTGAAAATTTATAAAGTGAAGAAGATAAAATAGTATCTACACATTTTTGTTAAATCCATTGGAGAGCAATTGAAGATATTTTTAGATGGATAGTAAACGTACGAAAATTGTCTGTACCATCGGTCCTGCTAGTAAGTCGGTTGAGCTGATTAAATCACTGGTTGTTTCAGGCATGGATATGGCCCGAGTTTCATTTTCGCACGGAACACATGCTGATCATGCTGAAACCATTAAGAATATTAAAACAGCAGAAACGCTGTTAGATATGAGGATTCCAATCCTGCAGGATCTTTCTGGACCGAAAGTGCGGATTGGTGCGTTTGAGTCAGGCTCAGTTGAACTCGTCGAGGCCTCTCAATTTGCACTGATGGCTGAACAGATTGTTGGTGACGCAACCAAAGTGTCGGTCAATTCACCTGAATTCATCAATGCACTGTCTGCTGGAGATCAAATATTATTAGCAGATGGAGAGATTCAACTTCAAGTAAGATCAACTGCGACAACCCATGTCGATTGCGTAGTGGTTGCTGGTGGAGAATTAAGTTCAAAGAAAGGAATTACTGTGCCTGGAATTGGACTTGACGTAGCAATTCCAACCCCAAAGGATATTGAGGACCTTCTATTTGGCAAAGAACTTGGTGTGGATTGGATTGCCCAATCTTTTGTTCGAAATGTGGATGATGTGAAAAATCTTAAATCGATTCTCGATCAATATAAGTTTGATATCCCGGTGATTGTCAAACTGGAGAAGCGGGAAGCTCTTGACGAGCTGGAAGGTATTATTTCAGAAGCCGACGGTGTCATGATTGCCAGAGGAGATCTAGGCCTAGAAATTCCTCTGCAAGAAGTCCCCGCCGTTCAAAAAAAAATAACAAAATTAACAAACGATCGGGGCAAACCTGTTATCACCGCAACTCAGATGCTTGAATCTATGGTTCATAATCCGCGACCGACACGGGCCGAAGTTACCGACATTGCAAATGCAATTATAGATGGAACCTCGGCACTGATGCTTTCTGCTGAAACTGCAATCGGTAAATATCCAACGGCATCAGTTAAGATGATGAAAGAAGTTGCTTTGGCAACCGAGTCAAAAATTGATTATCTGGAGTCCTTCAAACGCCAGCCGATTACTATCGGCGATAAGATTCCAGACGCTATTGTCCATTCAGCCTGTCACACTGCCTTGGAAATAGGGGCTAAGCTTATCATTTGTTGCACTCGCTATGGTGACACAGCAAGGCAGGTTTCCAAGTATAGGCCATCTGCCAAGATTGCTGTTGTCAGTCCATACGAGCAAACTTTACGGAAGTCCATGCTTTATTGGGGAACATCTGCTGTTACGACTAGGTATATTGAAAGTATTGATCAAATGATTAATGAATCGAAAGCAAGCATCTTAAAAGCTGGCCTTGGTTACTCAGGAGACAGAGTCGTAATTGTTGGTGGAATGCCAGTTGGATACTCTAGCTCAACAAACATGCTCAAAGCTGATATACTCTAGCAAAAGAATGGTTGCCTGCTATCAAAACCAACCTGTTTTATGTTTAGATGTTGGTTCCTGCCCAACCTTATTTCCCTTCCATGCCTAGAATCTCAGAATCAACGACAGTTAGTCTTTAGTCAAGGGACCATAGATCCCTCAGAAACCTCTTAGATTGACTCTTATGACGACGATACCAGGGAACTAACGAACGTACATACACAATTGCTTTACGATAACAATTTTTCAGTCAGAAATTGGCAGAGACGAAACCCATCAAGGAACTGATTAAAGTCATGGCTATACTGCAAAGTAAGATAAAAATTCTGGAGATTAAGGCCGTGGTTGAATCCAAGAGCCTCCTCAATCCGGAACAACTAAAACACCTTATTTACCAATCGAAAGAGGCTCATTAAACTGAAGGGGAAACACAGATAAATCGGTGTGGTCGTAGGTCTTCAATTTGTCGGTAGTTTCTGCGTTAGAAATAAGGAGTAATCGTTCCAACTGATGCCATTGTGGCTCAAGTTGGTTTGTTGTGTTAAGTTAAAACTAAAATACAATAAGATTCAAACGCTTATCGCTTATAAGTAGAATATCATGGTTAAGAAATCAGTTGTCGTGTTGCTAGTGCTGATGGTTTTCTTCTGCTGCCTCTTTCAAACACAATTGAGGAGTGAAGATAATAATGTCCAATCCCAAAAAATCCTTAACCAAGCTCTTCAACACTATGAAGACGATCATTTGATACAAGCATTGATCAAGTTTAAACAAGCACAAAACCTAGCACCAAATTCAGCCATGCCTTATGTGGGTCTGGGATTGATCTATGCAACGCAAAACCATCTGGATAAAGGGATTGAAGCGATGCAGAAAGCGCTATCTATCCAGCCAGATTTGGCTGTCGCACACCAGGAACTTGGTTCCCTTTTCTGGCGAAAGCGGGAGTTTAATCTAGCTGAGACCTACTATCGGCAGGCAATTTCGTTGAATTCAAAGATGGTGTTGGCGTATATGGGACTAGGACTAAATTTCGTGTCACAACGCAATTTTACTAACGCAATGGTACAGTTCCGACAGGCGATTAAAGTCGAACCCACACTACACGCTCCATATCACAGCTTAGGACAGACCTATGCATGGATGGGGGATCTGTCTAAAGCGGTTGAGATGTACCAAACCGCAATTCAGTTGGAACCAAACCGAATCGAGTCTTACTATGAACTCGGCGTTACCTACATGCGTCTTAAAGATTACCCGAAGGCTATCACTGTTTTGGAAAAGGTTGTTGCGTTGAAGCCTCGACATAAGTCGGCTCACTACAATCTAGCAAAGGCTTATGCCAAAGTCGGCAGAAAACAGCTTGCTGAAACGGAAACTAGGTTGTTCGAAGCCTGGCATCAGGTTGATGAGAAAATCAAACCTTATAGTCGCAGACTGCAAGGCAACCCAGAAGATTTGCAAGCGCGATACGCTATGGTACAAATTTATCAGAAACATGGTTGGTTGCAGGAGGCTGAAGAGCAATGCCAGTTGATGCTTTCAATCCAATCAGATTTCATCCCCGCTTACGTTGCCTTAGTTGAGACTCATATATCGCAGAAACGGTTTCAGAACGCCTATTTTTGGGCGAAGCAACTGACTCAGATCCGTCCCAAACTCGCCTTGGGATATTCCTATCTGGGCTTAACCTCCGTTGAACTTGAACGGGTTGATTCGGCTATTGAGGCGTATCAGAAAGCCATTGAGCTTGAACTGGATTCACCCAAAGTATAAGTGTATCCCCATTCACCCTCTCCCAAACAGACCAAATCCCATTCTTCTTTTGTGCTATTCCATACCATCTTATCGATTCTGACGTTTTCCCTCAGCTGAAGGGCAACCATATCAAGCTACTGTTGGTGATTGACAGGTATCGCAACTTGAAATTGAAGCAACGCAAGTTTGATCAGGTACTTTTGTCAGGCTGGACTATTTCAATTTCACAGCAAGTTCTAGCCGATAAATGTAAATTACAGCGACCCACTGTAAAATTGAAGAATTGATTGATTTGGGTTTACTGGAAAAGGAACTGGTGGGTAGATCCAAGAAGTACAGATACCGCTTAACCTTCTATGATGTGACTTCAAAACAAGTTTGGGAAATGCAGTCCAATGGTATCCAAGATGAAGAAATTCATCGAATAATGAATAATCCAACCAAATTACAACTTGGGTTTTCTCCCATTCGATTGGGATTGTACGAGTGTAATTACCATCTAAGGCCCAAGACTGACGCGAAAGTTCATCAGAAGATAACTTTGAAAAGAACATATCTTCGTCAGGCTCCTGCAGTTTTGTTCCTAGAAAATCGTATCCATTTCAATGCAGGGAATAGCAAGGACATTTGATAATGCTTGACCGAAGGTTGATTTCCCGCTGCCACTTGCACCAACGACATTGATTCGATTGAATTGTTTTTTTTAGTTGATTCATTTTATCAATGATAGTAATTTGGATTTGAGAAATAAGTCTAGGTATGAGTGATTGGAGATAGCTTGTACTTAAATACCAAAACCACGTACCAGTTTTTTTATCATCTGGAAATTATTTTTGCAAATTGCCTAGCTGTCGGTAGACATGGTGTCGGATCTTCCAGCCGAGCGCCGTTTGCCCTGCCTTCCAATACGAAAGGAACCAATTTTACATCTATCGTTTTTCTTAATAAAGATATCCTTACTCTATGGATGATACAGATTATATCTTGTATGCCAGATTAGGATTCATCCAAGGAACAACTCGACTACGCTGAAGAGATCGACAACGGGAGTGCTGTCCAACGTTTTTCTCCATCCCCCAATCAAATCAATGTTTCTCTAAGATTGCCAATCAAGGACCATTCCAAAACGTCGTGGTATTGATGTCCCAGCGTCTGACGGCTTTGGCAGTGATTCGATCGACACGTTCATGAAGCTAGTACCGTGTTTCTCATGGAACAATCATGTCTCAGGTTCAATGATCGTCTGGATACCGCGCCAAAAGACCATCATCCCTAAAAATTGAGAAGGGTGCGTGAGATCTAGATAGTGGAAGACTTGGCGAGTTTATTCTGTTTCACCATTTTATGGCTCCAATTTCCCAGAAGGGAAACACCATGGAACCCAGTTAGGAGGGGAACCTTATGAAATCCAAAATGCAACTTGGTTTATACCAGTTCAGTCAGTTGAACCAAGAGTGGCTAACTTTCACCAAACAATTAGGCATAGAGAAGGCAGTTATTGCAAATCCGAAACTCCCGGGCGAAGGTCACTGGGAGTTCATCGACCTGCTGCGGTTGCGAACGACGATCGAAGATGCCGGACTGATGGTTGGTTCCATAGAAAATGTTCCAATTTCTTTCTACGACAAGATCATGCTTGGTCTTCCCGAGAGAGATGAACAGATTGAGAATATGGCCATCACAATTCGCAACATGGGCAGGGCTGGCATCAAAATCCTCGGATACCATTGGATGCCCAACGGTGTTTGGCGAACTTCATGGACTACACCCACTCGAGGAGGCGCAAGCGTTACCAGTTTTGATTATGACTTGGTGCAAAACGCACCGCTTTCACATGGGAAGGTCTTTACCGAAGCAGAGATGTGGGAATACTACGAATACTATATGGAAGCAATCCTACCAGTTGCCGAGGAAGCCAATGTTAAGCTGGCACTTCACCCTGACGATCCGCCGGTAGAATCTCTGGCTGGGATTCCACGTCTTTTCCGTAGCTTTGAAGGTTTTAAACGAGGAATGGAGATTGGCAATAGTCCCATGCACGGGCTGAATTTTTGCGTCGG
This sequence comes from Candidatus Poribacteria bacterium, assembly GCA_012963885.1. Classification (GTDB taxonomy): domain Bacteria; phylum Poribacteria; class WGA-4E; order WGA-4E; family UBA9662; genus UBA9662. Next base: position 25,075 of record DTUY01000182.1, read on the forward strand.
TTCTTGGTCTGAAATGGGACCTGATGTACTGGATGCCATCCAATATTTCGGTCAACAAAGCAGAATTTTCTACGTTCACTTTCGGGATGTTCAAGGTACTGTTCCCAAGTTCTCTGAAAGTTTTGTCAATGAAGGGAACTGCGACATGCTTCAGGTGATGAAAACATTGAAGAATGTTGGATTCGACGGTTTTATGATTCCCGATCATGTTCCACATATTATTGATGATACCGAGTGGGAACACCGCGGGCGTGCCTATACCATCGGCTATATGACAGCTTTCCTTGAATTGCTGAACCTGGTAGCGTAAGGGTTATCATCAGAATGAGTGGCTGATGTGATCCCTGACTGTAATCAGGTTTCGTTTTCCATAGGCGTCAACTCCAAACCAGATTGACAATGCAGAATAGTTCAGAAGTCCATTAGATTTTAATAGTTTGATAATTTCAGATATCGAAACGGATGTCAGGACTTAATCGTTTTGATAAATATGGACATGATCGAACTTTTAACCACAAATCAAGCGGCTGAATTGCTAAAAATCACCCCTCGCGCTGTGGCTCGACGGATTAAGCAGCAACAACTGGACGCACAAAAGATCGGGCAATCATGGCTTGTTATTCTTGAATCAGTAAAGGCCCAGCCTGAATACCAATCCGACTCTCATTCGGGCAGATTCGGGCAAATCCGGACAACCCAGAAATGCTGGAACACCTTAAAACTGAAGATGGTCACTTAAGAAAACAGGTTGACTATATCCAAAGTGATCTATCCGAAAAAATCCCCTCAACTTGATCGTCTCCAACTCCAACTTGAGAGTGTGAAAAACACCATCCTTTACTCGGGCGTATACGCGCTAACCGGTATCATATCTACTATCCGAACCTCTAATCGACTGAATCGTAAAACAGATATTGGTTATAAAGCCTTATTTTATACTCACTATTACATGCATTATAGCTGAACTGATAAACTCATCGGTATTTTACAGTAGAGACCATAGCGATTGTCGGAACTATATTCGTCATCGGCTGGATAACCTGATCTACCAACACAACACACTGCCTGATAGGACCAATCGCGATCAGGCATCGATCTGAACACTCGACTAGTCACGCGTACGAATTCCGGAAGAAGTGTAGCAAAGCTTGCAGTGACTGTTTTCATTGTTTGTGTTAGTTTGACCTGCTTTTTAGGTTGAGGATAGAGTAGCTCCATCCTCAGGCCGGTCAGTCGAGCTATCAGAAGTCAGATAGTAATTAACTGTTGCTCTCCAAATTGTGCTTGATAAAGCCTTGCATATAATCCCGAATTCGACAATAATTCTCCGTGTGTGCCAAATTCCACAATCTTACGGTCATCCAACACTATGATTCGGTCTGCATGCTTAATAGTCGCAAGTCGATGGGCTATTGTTAACGTTGTGCGTTCCCTCAGCAGGTTCTCTAAACACTCTTGAATCAACACTTCCGATTCTGTATCAACGGATGATGTAGCCTCATCAAGAATCAGGATTGGAGGATCTTTAAGGATTGCACGAGCAATTGAAATACGTTGCTTTTGACCTCCAGACAACTTGACGCCACGTTCCCCCACAACAGTATCGAAGCGGTTAGGCAAGTCCATGATGAAATCGAAAATGTTGGCGGCTTTAGCGGCCGATTCAATTTCTACCTGTGTGGCACTAGGCTTTCCATAGCCAATGTTATCTCGGATTGTTGTGTTAAATAGAAATGTTTCCTGTGGAACCACGCCAACCTGTCTTCGTAGAGCATCAATTTGCATTTCCCTGACATCGATGTTATCAACACATACTTGCCCCACAGTTACGTCATAAAATCTCGGTACCAATCCGGCGAGTGTAGTTTTACCAACCCCGCTAGGACCGACCAAAGCCACCGTTTCTCCTGAACTTATTTGGAGATTTATGTCTGTCAGTACCTCTTCATCAATGTACTTGAAAAATACATTTTGGAATCGAATATTACCTCGGATTTTACCAACCCAAGCGCGTGGAGAAACTTTAATTTCAGGCTCTGTGTCGAGCAAACCCATTATACGCTCACCTGCGGCCAAGGCCTTCTGTAAACGCTCATTCTCGTGACTGGCCATCTCAATGGGAATAAACAAGCGCCACAGATATCCCAGAAATATAAACAATTGTCCAACCGTCATGTTACTAGATCCGTGTACAATTTGCCAGCTGCCATACCATAGTATCGTGGTCCAACTAGTACCTAAAGCAAACTGAACTGCGGGACTCATATATGCCCACAATCGCACACCACGAATGATTGAGTTACGATAATCAGCGCAGATCTTAACAAACCTTCTCTCTTCATAAGATTCACGAGCAAAAGTCTTAATCTCAGTAATACCTGACAGATTATCTTGCAGACGAGCGTTAATATCCGAGAGCTTTGCCCTAACATCCCGAGAAATAGATCTAAGCCTGACACCAAATTGAAATATAAGATACCCCAAAATTGGCAGTGGAAACAATGTCAACATGGCCAAACGCCAGTTCATAACAAACAGTAAAATTGTGATACCTATAAATGTCAGTGTCTGTACGATAATTGCATGCGCACTGTGAGCAAGCATATCTCGCATAGCATCTATGTCATCCACCGTACGTGTCATTAGATCACCAGTGCTATTGTCCTTGTGGAATCGAAATGAAAGCTTCTGCAAATGGCTATAAACCTGCGTCCTGATGTCATAGATAACCTTTTCCGCAATCTCATGCGAAAGCCATTCTGAAATCATAACTCCGATACTCTTAGCCAGATAAATTCCAATCAGGAACAGAAGAATCCAATGTAATTGACGCAAATCACCTTGTACAATAACCCTGTCAATGACAATTCTTCCGCTAACCCAGGTAGGCACAAGATTGCCAACAGAAACAACTAACATGGCCAGAATGGAGATAATCACACTCTTCCAATAAGGCAAAACATAACTTAACAGGCGAAGGTATAGGTTCATTATAAGGTGATTCCAGACTTGAAAACATAATGGAAATAATCAACATTATAGCGCAATATCACGGTATCCATAATATTCAGAAACGAACCGAGTTGTTATCTGAACTGTTTTAACTCATGTTTAATAAACAGATCAAAACCACTATGGCTGAAGAAACAATCATTGACTTTTTATATTCAAATTCGAGAGAATGCTCAAATTCAAGCCCCTGGCAAATGGTTGCTTGCAAATTTTAAAACTAAATCAATCTCAAGTGCAACACCAATTTTTGTTAATCCTGAATCAGAAACTTTACTTAGTCGGACTCAAATTAAACCAAACGTCATCTGATTGTTGCCACCAATGGGATAGTCGACCAAGCTTTGCAAACTTATAATAGTCAAAAAAATGGTGCCAAACAAATAGAGTATCTTTGGCTATGTATTAAACTGTCTACAATCCAGGGGCTGGAAGTGGTTAACTTGGGTTCAATTCCAATCGTCAGTCCACAAGCAGGAAAAACCTTTCCCTCAGCCAATTGAGGATTAGCAAAATAGGGCGTTGAGTTAATTAAAAAGCTATGGTTATCTAGTGTTTAAAACTGTTAGCAAATCTGTTGGACAATTGACGAATATCCCCGAAGGAATCAAGCAATGTGTTAGTATTAGGGAAGCTCAGGTTCAAAGGGCAGTGATCAAAGCAATCATATTGGTTTGGCAATCCGAAGCTTTTCTTTAGGTTCAAAGACTGACGTTGTTCATCGTTGTTTAACTCAGTCCCTTCATATCTTAACATCATCGACTGCATAACCCCGATCCTATGGTAGGTAAGATATATTCTCCTGTTATCTCTAGGTATTCGAATGAATAATCACCTTGTTTCGCTCAGTTGAAGCCATAACGTCTAAGGCTTGGTTAATTTCAGATAGCGGAAACCTATGAGAAATCACTAGCCCGGGATCCACAAGATCTCGCTGCATCAACCGGATGGCCTGCTGCATAGCCAGCGGATTGGTTCCAAAGCTGGCATCCATTCGGGCTTCAAGAAAGTGCATCAGACCGCCATCTAACTTGAATTCTTCCGGCGTGGTGATACCGAATACGTTCCACCGGGTACCTCGACGGAGCAGACTCACCATCAACCTCACTGCTTCGATGGGACCAGCGGCTTCAACTACCAGATCAGGCCCATCCGGCATAATGTCGTATATAGCCTGTCTGGCATCCACTTGCTTAGGATTAACAGTATGAGTAGCCCCTAGCCGCTTAGCCGTTGACAGCGAATAATCACTCAAATCCACCGCCACCAAACGGCCGGCTCCAGCGGCTTTTGCTACCATCAAACAATAGACTCCAATGCTGCCTGTACCAATGATAACAACATCGTCTCCTACCCGCATTTCAGATTGGTGTATAATCCCTTTCCATGCTCCACTGACCGGTTCCGTCTGACAGGCAGCATCGAAATCGATCGACGCCGGTTTATGGTACACGGTATTAGCACCGGTTAGCGTATACTCTGCGAAGCTACCTGGCCGCACATCATCGGGGCTATCTCCACCGGTAGTATACGACTGCTGACAGTAGTGAGTCATCCCCATGCGGCAATATTGACAGAGCCCACAGTATCCGCTTGGTTGGATGATTACGGCATCACCTTCTTTAACATGAGTGACGTGAGATCCCACACCCGCCACAATCCCGGCGGGTTCATGCCCAGGAATCAAGGGGAAATTTACGTTGCGACGGATACCGCGTATCGCCTTGAAGTCGGTAGCACAAAATCCGCAGGATTGAATCTGTATTAAGACTTCACCGGGCCCCGGATCTGGAATCGGGATATCTTCCAGCAACAGATTATTGAAGTCACGTAATATCGCTGCTAACACATTTTATTCCATACAAAAGGGGCAATAAACCAAGGTGATATGCCTAATTAATATTGTGTAGGTTTAGATGGTGTCTGCCCATCATATACTACCAATATTCTTTGCGTCAAATAATTTCTATGTTCATTCATTACTATGATCAAAAAGAATCCTGAGATAACAACATTCCAAAATCCGAATGAAGACAAAAAACACCATTGTTCAATAACTCAAAGTTAAGTTTTTGACTTACAAACACCGACTGAAAGGCTCAGTTTCTCAGCAAGCAGCCAAAGTTGCAATTTTTGACAGTCCGTCATACAATAGTTTCATCATTAATGTAATAGGAGGAGCAAATCTGATGTTTAACAACAAAGTATCGGTAATTTGCACAATTATCTGTTCATTGCTCTTGATTAGTATTCCAGGTTTAACCTGGGACCGTGCCATCGAAGCGGAAAAGGCTGACAAGATTGAGGCTCCGATGATTGTTTCTGATGATGCTAAGGCCTCTGGCGGTAAGTTTATTTGGATGGAAGGGAAACCCGCTACTGGCGGTGGCGGCAAGGGCTGGGCTGAGTTTATCATCAATTTACCTAAAGCAGGAACCTATGCCCTATGGGGAAAGGTACTTGCCTGGGATGGCAATAGCGACTCCCTCTGGGTGACTTGGCAACCTGCCGATCCGAATGAGGATGCGCAAGCCACACAGAATGTACAGTTCCGTTGGGGTGTGACACAAGGAAACGACTGGCATTGGGACCGAATCAATCATTGGTTGGATGCCGGCACGTTTGATCGTGAATGGAAATTTAACCAAACTGGTAAAACGACCCTGCGGCTAGCTGTGCGGGAAGATGCCACCATGTTGGATGTCATATTCATTACGGACAATTTATCCGCTGAGGAAGCCGAAGCTAAACCACGCACCCCTAATGCCAGTGATGCCGCTACTCCCGTTGAGGTCAAAGGGAAATTAACATCAACTTGGGCTCAGATGAAAAACCGATAGCATACCATCTTGTTTGTGTGCCGTTGATTGTACGAAATTAACGGTACGCAGACACACTAAATTTTCAGAATAGAGAGAAGAAAAACAGTGAAAAAACTAATTGTTTTTGCCATAATCATTAGCCTTTTCTCCTTCGTATCCATCAATGGAAAGGAGATCGAAATCGCTTTGGAAGCGGAACTGGCACAAAAGATTCAAGACCCCATGATAGTTGATGATGATGACGTGGGAAAGGATGCATCCAACGGTAAGTTTATTTGGATGGAAGGAAAACCTGCTACTGGTGGTGGTGGTAAAGGCTGGGCTGAGTTTAGCATCAATTTACCTGAATCAGGAAAGTATGCCCTATGGGGACACGTTATTGCCTGGGATGGCAATAGCGATTCTTTCTGGGTGACTTGGCAACCTGCCGATCCAGATGAGGATGCGCAAGCCACACAGAATGTACAGTTCCGTTGGGGTGTTCAACAAGGACCTGTGTGGCACTGGGATCGCATTAATCACTGGCTGGATGCCGGGACATTTGACCGCGAATGGAAATTCAAGGAAAAAGGAGAAACCGTTTTGCGGATAGCTGTGCGGGAAGATGCCACCATGTTGGATGCAATTTTTGTAACTTCCAACGTGAAGGCTAAAAATCCAGGGGAAGCGAATGTTCGACTACCAACTAAAAAGGACATCAAGATCCAAGTTGAAGGACTTGCGGTAAATCAAAGAGGGAAAATCACCACCACTTGGGCCAGGATTAAATCTTTGCCATAGTAAAGGCATTCCAATATAATATTGCTATCAGCAGTTGTTGTTCCATTGAAGGAAATGACAATATTATGTCAATAAAACCGGAACGGGTTTTTGTAATTGGTATTGATGGTGCCATGGGAAGTGCGGTACGTGATGGCAAAACCCCCAATATCGATGCTTTGGTAGCTGATGGTGTAGTTAGCTATTCGGCCCAAGCGGTCTTACCCTCTGCCAGCTACCAGAATTGGGGAGCACTCCTACACGGAGTAGGGGCAGAAAAACATGGGATAAACGGTGAAAATCCAATTTCCGAGGACGTTCCATGGCCCTCCTACCTCAAGGTACTACAAGAAACATATCCTAACATGACATGTGCTCTATTCAGTTGTTGGAATCCGATTAACCTACATATAATTGAACAATCGATTGAAGCACACCGCGTTTCATTGCCGGATCCCGAACTTGCAGTTTCTGCAGCAGACTATATCCGCCAACATGTTCCGGATCTCTTTTTTATGCAGTTTGATCTGGTTGATGCTGCTGGACATGCACATGGATACGGCTCTGAAAAATATTTCGAGCAAATTGAGATTAATGATGCCGAAATTGGTCAGGTGATTGATGCAATCAAGAATGCCGGAGTTTACGAAGACAGCCTGATTATGATTATCTCCGATCACGGAGGAATTGGAACCGGGCACGGTGGGGACGAACCGGAATGCTTGGAAATACTCTGGAGTGCCCGTGGTCCCGGCATCGCCCAAGGAATTGAACTTGGTGGTGAAATCTCAATTAAAGATACACCGGCAATTATTCTTTATACCTTTAGTGTTCCAATACCGGATGGATATGACAGTGTCATCGCTGAAGGGGTTTTCGCCAAATAATTCTGATGGGACAAAGGAAAAGCGACATTAGCCACAGGTTAAGAATCTACATACTTGCATTCCTTTAATGTTTATATTTCGTTTTTGATCTAATCCGGTAAGCACTAAGTAATAAATGTAGGAGTTAAAATGAAATCCAAAAAACCGATTTTACTTACTGATGAGCAAATGCAGAATTTCATTGTCAACGGATATATTGTTTTCAAAACAGACTTGCCAACAGCTTTGCATCAGGAGATCTTTGAGAAAACCGAACAGGTTTTTGAGGAAGAAGGTAATCCGGGTAATAATCTTTTGCCTCGTCTTCCGGAGATTCAAGAGATTTTTGATCATCCCCACGTTGATGGTGCGTTAACTAGTATTATGGGTGAGAATTACTTGATGCATGCGCATCGTCATTGCCATTATAATCCGCCGAAAAGTGGTGGACAGGGAATGCATAAAGACAGTTGGGCAAAGTTTCATCATCATACGAGATGGGCAATGGTCTTGTACTATCCTCAGGACACGCCACCCGAAATTGGTCCAACCGCAGTGGCTCCAGGTAGCCAATACTATAACACCAAAGCTGCTGATGGTAACGAAGTTCAACTGCATGGTGAAGCCGGTACCATTGCTATTATTCACTATGACCTCTGGCATCGCGCTACACCCAATTTGACTGACGATAAAAAGCGTTTCATGATGAAATTTCTCTTTACACGCATGGAAGAGCCGGAAAAACCAAGTTGGGAGAACAAAACGGATCAATGGTTATCCGACAAAGACAGTCCTGATTATCCCATGTGGCATGAGATATGGAATTGGCATCGTGGAGAACCTAATCCAATAAAAATGGATCGTCAGCAATCTATTAGTGAGCTTATTGAGAACCTTCAAAGCGAAGACGAGTCTACTTGCCTCCGATCAGCCTACGCCCTTGGTGGAAGTGGTCAATCGGCAATCCCAAATTTAGTTGATACCCTGCAAAACGAGTCAAAAACTGTACGTCGAAATGTCACTTATGCGCTGAGTTCAATGAACCAAGTGGCTGTTCCAGCATTAATTGAAGCTACCAAAGATACAAATGCGAATGTACGTGCCGGTGTGACGGACGCACTCGGTGATATCAGTTTGAAAGCGCAAGATGCAACTTCAGTACTAATCGATGCCGCAACGGATTCTGATACAACTGTTCGTCAATTATCAACTGATGCATTGGGGCTAGTTGGTCAAAAATCTTCCGCCGCGGTACCTGTGCTAGCCGGCAATTTACAGGATTCTGACGATTGGGTTCGGCGAAATGCATCACTTGCATTGGCCAGACTTGGGTCACATGCAGAAGAGGCGGTTCCTGATTTAAAATCAGCACTGAAGGATGAGAATCGTTATGTTTGTGCTAATTCTCTGGAAGCAATGAAGCGAATCAATACCCCTAAGTCGGAAACAGCGGTGCTTGACTTTCTAATAACTTCGCGTTGGTGTCCTATTACGAGCAAAAAAAGTACATTTTAGAAGTAAAAGATCCAACTGATATAAGTGGTAAATGCTCAATCTGGCGGATTGAGTTTGAAGCCCGAAACTGACTAGACTGGAACAAACGCAGGGTTTAAAATCTGTCGGCCATTCCCACCTGGGAACCTTCAGATTTAGACAACGCATTCGGTGAGAAACAACACGGCGATGAGTACTTTCAGGTACCTGACTTATTGAAGGTGCAAATAACCGACTTCAATTCATGCCTTGCAATATAATTCTCAGCGCCTCTTTGAACTCAAGTGCTTACTTGATAATGAAATCGCAGCGTCACACGCATTGCCCCGTTTTTGACCGTTTGCTCGTCGATGTGGATTCTTAAATGATTGTTCGCTTATAATAGTCTTTTCCAAAATTCATCTAGAGCATGCTAACATGGAGGTAGCCGAATTAGTACCGGTGTCCCTCGAGGTTGAATTCTCGGTTTTCAGGTAGCTCAAGAACAAAGAAAGTATCTTGGTACCATCCGATCTGATGGTCACTATTGGCAACTTTGTCGAACAGGGTTCCGATGCTAAAGTGCACGGCTGGTTCGCCCAGCGTTGTCTCCAGTACCTTTAGGATCACAGGATGTCGAGTAAACGACAATCCGTCTTAGCAGACAGCATATAAAAATCCCAGAGCAACCAGACTGTACCCTTAGCCCAAGTCAACAGCTTATCGGCAGGCCGTTTGTAAATTTGACCTGAGACACTCTTTGACTGTCTTGCCTAGATGTCCGCGGAATTCGACTATCTCCTGTTCCGAGAATACGCCTTCCATAGTGACATACCCTGCGTCTTCAGAGTATCGACCACTTCAGTCAGTGAATAGCCCATTTTCACCTTTTTTTCGTTCGTATTCTCAGGCGATATGCAGAACTTAATTATTTTATCAACGGAGAAACAAACATTAAGCCAACTTAGGCTTGAATGCTATATCATTAGACTTGTGCTAAAATTAAAATACAATCCCAATTATGCGTTTATAAAGGTGATTGAAGGACGCGTTGTGCAGAGGCTTAGCAAATTAGTTGGACTCAGCCTACATTTTGTTGAAGATAAATAAATTTGCATTTGTTGCCACTTAGGTATTTGAATTTATCCTATCAGCAACTCGCAATTACTGAAGTGTTCCTGCAGCTCATAACAGTAGAAGGGTTCAAAAATGAGAATCAAAAATCTGTTTGGCATCGCTGTCGTTGTCATGGCAACATATTTTGCTGCCGATTGGGTCAACGGCCAATCTGAAGGCAAAGGGGAAATTGTGTTTGCCGCTCGAAAACCATTTCGAAATCTCAACGGTTTTCGGATAACAACCGAAACGCTTCGAAGCGCGAACCGAAAGAATTGGTGGGAATTTTATGCTTACAATATCTGCACTATTAATCCAGATGGAACGGATTTGAAACAACTAACCGATGATGATATCAGTCGACGACCGCGCTGGTCTCCCAACGGAAATTGGATTGCATATGTTTCCGGTTTGGATTTCAAAGAATCGCTGGTAGTTATGAAACCGGATGGTACAAATAATAAAGAATTGTTGAAGCGACAGTACCGAATAATTGATTTTTGGTGGTCGCCCGATAGCCAGACACTTCTAGTTGCACTGGAAGTGGACAGACCAAGGGATCCAATCGAGAACGTTGTCGTCACGCTTAAAGGGGGTAAGGAAGGCCGAAGACGGATGCCAAGATGGACCGAGGGGTGGTACCATTGGAACGCAAATTCTGAAGTGGTTAAACCAAAACAAAAGCTTATTAAAGCACTTCCCAAAGAAGTCAGTTGGCCCGAATGGTCACCTGATGGAAATTGGATTGCATTTGTGACAGACAATTTACTGGCGATAGCTGAAGTTGAAACAACAGGTGCCACAGGTGTGTGGTTTCAACAATATTCTGAACCTGTGTGTCAAAAAATCGAGAAATGGTCGCCATCTGGAGATCGCATTCTTTTTTACACTAAAGTCAAAGATAATAAGCCAGGAGAGATATGTGTTGCCTCTATTAATCAAGGTAAATTTGTGGAGATTGTTAATTTGAGTATGATGCCAGGTTGGGATGCAACATGGAGTCCAGATGGGGATTGGGTTGCATTTATCTCTCGTGATCAAAGACAACGCCGAGTAAATCAGATATTCGTTATGGATACGTTTACAGGTCAAGTTGATCAAATTACCTTCACAAATTATGACCATTTCGATACTCACTGGAAATAATATGACTTTACAGTTGAGAAGACGATTATTCTCCCAACTACAACGAGAAACCGAATAACAATTAGTTTCTATCGACTGATGAACTTACGACACATCTCTAACTGATGAGAGAGATCCTTTACCAATCTCTATAAACTTCATATACCCTCACCTGATTGACATTACTTAATCTGCTACAGTATAGTGAATTTAACAACGAATACATATTTACCGCAACACAAGAAAAGTAGGCGTTGTTAATTTACCTACACTCATCATGCTGACAAAACTAAATATCAACGAGTTTGAAACACTCCATACTTCAGTCATTCCACCTAAGGAAACGTGGACAAAAATTAATTGGGAAATCGATCTCTGGAAGGCTCGTCGGCAAGCATACCAGACTGGCAAGCCGATCTTCATGTGGGCGATGGATGGACACCCGCTAGGATGTACCTGAAACAACGGAGTGACAGACCGTGTGTCTATGTTTTCAGACCCGAAATTGATTCAACTTGTCCAGAAAAATTTTGTGCCGGTAGCCATCGACATCTGGTACTTGCGGCGGCAGGAAGACGAAAAAGGCAGGTTCGTTCACAACCTAATTCAACAACATTACGATAAACCGGTGATGCAGGAACAGATTCGACAAGGAATCTATCATTTTACAGCCGACGGCACGCTTCTCAACTTTCGAAACCATCGGGATCCAGAAATCGTAAAATCACTCATCGACGACTCATTAATTAAATTCTGTGCAGGTCAAATCTATGAAGACACACTCCAATTCCATGCCGATGCCAGGTACGATCGACAACCGCCGCCAAACGGTATTATCCTCAACACGTACAGTAGGATACTTCTGACGAAAAGCGAACTTGGTCTTTCCACTGATCAATGGTCACGGAACCTCTCCACCGGTCGTGATCACGTTTGGTTAACCGAAGAGGAATGGCGCTCCATGTTTTCACAGCCAGCAGAATTAGGCGATCAATATCCAATACCGAAGTCAATTCTTGAACGGATTGTACGGTTTCACCTTGTTGATAATGTACGAGGCGAGCCATCGATGTGGAATACAGATAACATCAAAGATGCTGAAATGAACTTAACCGTTATGGAAAAAACACCTGAAAACGTTTCACTTTCTGTGGAAGGTTCCGCGTGTCTTGAAGCGGACGAAAAAGATCGCGGTTTTGTAACACATCTAAGCGGTATCTTGGAATATAATGTAACCCAGAAACAGTTCGAGCGCTTTGATCTTCTGGCTAAGGGAAATTTTTGGGGTGAAGGACTATATACGGGAGGTGCTCCGAAAGGTAAATTCCCTCTGGTTATTGCCTTCCAACTTGCTGACAGTCATATCGTTGCGGGCTCAGTGCCCCCTCAAGGTACAAGATCACCAAAAGAATATTTTGGTAATTGAGAGTCAAAAACTGAACATGTATTATAAAAGTCTATCTTTTCTATACTGGATTTTCGCACATTTAAGTTTCGCAAAAATCCGAGAGTATCTCTAAACTCGGGATGTTTCGGAGTAAAATGCTATCTTGGGTCAGTGTAGCTGTTGTTAATTTTCCCGGTACGCGATTTCTAGTTGGTTCGACTGCGCGGATGGGTTTTTCCGATTTACCCCTGGTTAATGTAGGTATTATAGTGGTGGCTGTCAATTTAGATTTTTTATTGATCTGTCCTAGCCTTAACTACAAGGAGTAATCTATGGCTTGGCGAACACCTCTTTCACTGACAAATTTTTGTCAAAAAACTTTGCCATTACTGGACCATCATGTAAAAGAGGACCGAATAATGGAGGCTGTAGCTACAATCATTGAAACCGATCAGTGGAATTCCTTTAATCGTTTTCATGATACCACTAAGACGTTGGTCCGTTACTACCAAGAAGCTGGAGTAGATGTGGAGGTTGCTTCCTTACCAACTGGTGGGGAAATGGGCTCAGGTCGCTGGATTATTCATCAGGCAGCTGATATCAATAAGGCAACGGTCGATATCATTAATCCGGTAGGTCAACGATTGCTGGATTACCAGGACAATCCGTGGCATCTCATTCAATGGAGTGGTTCCACACCTGCTGCAGGCATAGAAAGCAAGATAGTCATTATTGATTCGCGGAAAGAACTCGACCGAATCTCCGCCAAAGGGTTAGTAGGTAAGATGGTGCTGACAGACTTAAATCCTCGCCACCATCTACAAAAATTGATTGACACAGGAGCTGTTGGAGTCATAACAGATCGGCCAATCCCCAACTTATCCGATGCGATCGGCTGGACTAAATTTGGTTGGGGTGGCATTCCTATTGGTGTAACAGGAAACCAACAAGATTTTGTAGGATTAGTGATTTCAAAGACACAAGGTGCTGAATTGCGTCAATTGCTCAAGGAGCACGGCAAAGTGGTGGTACGTACTCAAGTCGATATTGATCGGTACCATGGTTCGCACGATGTGGTCAGTGGAATCATCCGTGGTGCAGACGATCCGCAAGATGAACTCTGGGTATTGGCCCATAGCGCAGAACCCGGAGCACATGACAATGCTTCCGGAGTGGCGTTGTGCGTTGAAATTGCTCGAATAATGGCAGAGTTGATCGCCCAAAAACTGCTGCCGCGTCCCAAGCGCAGTATCCGTTTACTTAGCGCTTATGAATGCTATGGTTTCTTCAAATACCTTGAGGATACCAGATACCTTCAGACGCCACTTGCCGGTGTGGTTGTCGACACTATTGGATCAAAATCTGAGGTCTGCGACGGTAGGTTGGAATGGCATGCCACGATTCCGATGTCAGCCGGTTTTGTCGACCGAGTGGGTGAAGCTATCATTCATGCGACCCTTAACCTGAGCAGTCCGGGGTACCAACTTTATTTGGAACCGTTTGTTTCAACTTCCGATACGCTGATTGGCGATCCTAAGTACGGTTTTCCGGCACCTTGGCTGACTACTCATCATCAAGATCAGAACATAGGTTTTGATGCCTACCATTCTTCAGCCGACACCATCAATCTAATCGATCCAAAAGGATTAGTCACCTGTGTAACCGCTATAGCGGGATATCTTTACTATTTGGCTGACGCGGGCAGTCAGGAAGTGATTGAACTGGCAACAGCCGAAACTGATCGGACAATTAGTCAATTACGGAAATCACCTCAAAGATTAAAAGCCAAAGTAGATTATATTTGTCACGGTCATCGAGAGACAATTAATCGTCTGAAACGCTGGATGTGGGGAGGAGATCGGAAAGAGATTCTAGTTCATTTGGACAATTGCCAACATCAAGTACAAGAAGCGGCTTCAAGTATTATGTCCCGACCTGTTACCTTCAGAAAAGCACGAACTCAGAAAGGAGAGATCAATAATCAAGTTTATCCGCATCGAACAGCTGTTCTCTCACCTGATTGGGGAAATAACACTAATTCAGAGATACGGTTAAAAATGGAGAAATCCCGCCTCAAACCTTGGGCACTATTCTGGGCAGATAGCAACAGATCCTTAGAAGAAATTGCTGATGCACTTTCAGTTGAGTACGGGAAAAAAGTCACTTTGCGACAAGTTACAAATTTCTTTGAAGCCCACCAAGAACTTGGGTATGTCAAATTAATCAAAGCCAAAGATAGGATCTCAAAATCACAATTAGTTACCAACCTGCATCAACTCGGCTTAGAATCCGGAATGAATTTGATGGTCCACAGTTCTTTGTCTCAGATTGGCTACCCTATCGGCGGTGCCAACATGGTTGTCGAAGCCTTGCTAGAAGTGATCGGTGATCAGGGAACCCTAATGATGCCGTCATTTAATCATCGGAGTGCTGAGATTTTTAATCCGATGACTACGCCGACTATCAATGGTGCGATTCCAGAGGCAATGTGGCGGAGGATGGAGGCAGTGCGCAGCCTCCATCCAACCCATGCCGTAACTGCTATCGGCCCCAAAGCAGCAGAATATTGCGAGGGTCACCTTGAAATCGGTATCTGGGCCGAAGACAGTCCAATCGGTAGGCTCATCCACGGTGGTGGATATATTTTGTCTTTGGGTGTCACACATGAATCCAGTACCGCCTATCACGTAGCTGAAGTGTCGATGCCGTGTGGTTGTATTGATCCTTTTGGCAATATTGATCGCGTTGTAACATCGGATGGTACGGTGGCAGAGGTCAAGGGACTGGCTTTTCGCGCCGGAGTTTGTCCCGTCTCACCTGCTGAACTGGATACTGCTCTTAACAACCTCGGCTTACAACGACTGGGTAAAGTAGGTAAGGCTGACGCAGCCTTGGTTAAAGCGTCAGACCTCTGGGAAATCCGACGCCAGCACCTAAAAGATGCGTGTCCGAATTGCACCATCCAGCCTAGCATTCGCAAATGATAAGTTCTTGCCTCATTCAGTACAGTTCTAATCTTTCAATTCGTTACAGTAAGCACAGACCCTAACCATCGGTTGGCTACAGATGACCTCTGACTTCGAAAGAATATAGCCTTCCTGACTGGTGATACAATTCGGATTTCCACACTGTTGCAAATCTTCCATAATCTCTTGTTCTGGCGGTTTGGTCAGAACCAAATGTTCTAAACCCAGCAGGCTGACCATCAGTGCCATTCTTATCGGTACACCGTTTGCCGATTGTTCAAAGTAGGCTGCTCGTGGATCGCTATCTAACTCATATGCCAATTCGTTAACGCGCGGTAATGGATGCATAATCATAGATGACAATTTGGCTTCTTCCATGATCGTTGCGTTCAGCTGATAAGCTTTCTGTGCCGACTGCGGGTCTATTTCCGGTGGAAGCCGTTCTGCTTGCAACCGATTGACGTAGATTACATCGAGATCACCGATGACTTCGGAAATTCGGCCTGCCTCCACGGGTTCAGCATCATAAACATATTTCAGCTTGGTAAGAACCCATTCTGGCATTTGAAACTCTGAAGGAGCGATATGAACCAATTGTCCGCCAAATCTGGCGACTCCGATAGCCAAAGAATGCGAGGCACGGCTGTATCGGAGATCCCCGCAAATACCAATAGTTTTTTTCTGGATAGTTCCCTGCCGTTTTACAATTGTGTAGAGATCGATCAACCCTTGGGTTGGGTGACTGTGCCCACCATCACCACAGTTTATGACCGGGACTTGTGCATATTCTGCCATCACACGTGCTGAACCAGCCCAGTTGTGCCGAATAGCGATCAGGTCAGCATAATTGGCAACCATTCGTGCTGTATCCGCAATGGTCTCGCCTTTGGCGATTGAGGAGGAGGCCGGATCGGCAAAACCCAACGCCCGACCATCAAGCCGGCCAATCGCGCTTTCAAACGAAAGTCGAGTCCGTGTACTGGGTTCAAAAAACAGGGTAGCTAAAATTTTCCCTTTACAGAAACCCGACCAAGTAGCAGTTTGCTCTTTCATCTGGTCTGCCAATCGAAAAATTTGTTCAATCTCAAAATTTGATAGATCGTCAAGCGTGACAAAATCCCTCATGCTACGACCTCCAAACTGCCGATCAGTTTTTGAAGCGAACCTATCTGGTGTTGATTCAGATATTTCCGAATTCCGGCCACAATATCAATTGAAGCGCTGGGATTGACAAAATTGGCTGTACCAACCGCTACAGCTGACGCACCTGCTACAAAAAATTCAATGGCGTCCTCCGCTGTCATAATGCCACCCATTCCGATGATCGGGATTTTTACCGTATTGTAAACCTGCCATACCACTCTCAAGGCAACCGGTTTAATCGCTGGACCAGACAGACCAGCGACCATATTGGCAATCAACGGTTTGCGGGTCTTAATGTCAATTCCCATGCCAAGTAATGTGTTAATAGCCGAGAGCCCATCGGCGCCTGCATCCTCCGCTGCTATCGCAATTTCGGTGACATCGGTTACATTGGGCGATAATTTTACCAGCAACGGCAGATCCGTCCTTTCCCGAACACGCTGAACAAGCTGATACGTCAGATTGGGATCAACCCCAAAACTCATCCCTCCACAATTCAGATTCGGACAGGAGATATTGAGTTCAATGGATGCTATATTTCCTGCCTCAGACAGTTTCTCAACAACTTCAATATACTCTTCCTCCATCTTGCCGCAGACATTGACAATTACGGGGACATCAAAGGACCTGAGATAAGGCAGTTTTTCATCGATAAACCGTTCAACACCCACATTCTGCAACCCAATTGAATTCAGCATCCCCTGAGGCGTTTCAGCAATACGCGGCATTTCATTACCAGTCCACGGGACATTAGTAATACCTTTGACCACGATAGCACCAAGTTGATTAAGATCAACAAAGTCAGTATATTCACTGCCGTATCCAAACGTTCCCGAAGCTGTCATAACCGGTGTTTTCATCTTAATACCATTAATATTAACAGCTATAGGGATATCGTTTTCTTCCACAATGATTCACCTTTTTGTTTTGGCTTTCTTCTTAATCATTCACGGACTTGACCGGAGGAGCGATGCTGATTTTTTTCAGAGCTGAAGCAGCATAGACACGAACAATCGGATCTTCGTCCTCTAGAGTTCTTTTGAGGTTTACAATGGCGTCTTTAGCTTTAAGTTTCCCGAGTGCTTCAACAGCAACTATCCTAACACGACTATCACGATCTTTAAGAAGTTTAATTAAATCATGAATTGCGGATTGGGCTCTAATCTCTCCTAAAGTGGAGGCGGTTTGGTAACGCACTTCACTATCCGGGTCTTCTAGCCTTTCTATCAAATTTGGGATAATCGAACCGATTTCTCCTTTAAACTTACCTAACGTTTGCACGGCACTTGATCGAACATACGCACTTTCGTCACTCAGCAGATGTTCTAGGTTTGAGATTGCTGAGACGGCATGAATCTTCCCCAATGCGAGCGTCGCATTCCCACGTACAGACCCATTCGGATCATTTAACACCTTGACCAGCACGGGAACTGCGGCAGAAGCAGCTTCACCGATTTCACCCAGTGCCTCAACTGCTTCTGCACGAACCAACCAATCTGGTTCCTGTACTAACTCAATTAGTACAGGAACTGCGGGACTTGCATCCTGACCGATACGGCTGAGCACTTGAATTGAGGAAATAGTTGCTGTGGTATCTGCTGTGGAACCAATTTCTTGTAACAGTTGGATAATGAACATGACAGTATTTTTGCCAATCCCAACTAGCAAATCGGCTGCCATCTCACTAACGCTCTTATCTGATGATTGAAGGGCAGGGATTACCTGCGATATGATGTCATTACGTACCGACGATGAATCAATTTCATAAAGCTTAGAAGCAATTTGAGTTCGCAGATTTAGATCGCTAACTTTTAAGCTCTCAATCAGAACAGGAACAACCGTTCCTTTTGTTGAAGGATCAATCTTATACAGTGCTGAAGCAATTTGAAGTTGAACCTTTGGATTGTCGACACCAAGTTCAGCTTGTAAAAAAGGCACAGCATCAGTCGCTTTCGACCCAAGCTGACTGAGAGTTTCAGCTATCTCTCCAAAATTCTTGGTGTCTGTCTGTGTCAACGCACGAACTAAGGCGGCTGAAAATGGCTCATTCGAACCGGCAAGTATTAGATCCGCTGAGACAATTTCAGCCCCGTCGTGCAACTGACCGTGATTAGCGTAAATTGAGCGATCAGTTGGACTTCCATCGTCAAAATTCCAATATCCAACTAATCCAGCTTCATCACCTTTCAGGCGTCTATGCATTGTGGCTTTAATCTGGTCAGAGGACCGTGTGACGCTCCAAAGCCGAACTTCATCGATCATTCCACTCCAACGAAAATTCTCATCATTATCCTGAAATCTTCCAATGCTAAGATTGTTAGACGGATCATAATCAATTCCGTCTGATTCAACTGCTTGCCCATCCTTTTCTTCGCCATTAACGTATAGCCGCATCTTTAGGCCATCATAAGTTGCGGCAACATGATGCCAGCGTTTGAGCGTGATCGTATCAGGAGCAGTGGGCAAAAGAGCACCATAACCACTTGGAACAAATTCAAACATTAACCCACTCTTCCCATCTGACATTAGAGCATATCCGCCTTCACTGCTTCCGGTATCCCAGACACAGGAAAAAATACCGGACCATACAGGTAAAGGTTCTTCCTGATAGACCCAAGCTTCCAGCGTGATCTGTCTATTCCTGATCTTAAAGTGATCTTTTTCCTGTAGGTCGACGTAACCTCCGTTGGCTAGAAGCACCTTATTGCCTTGAGCAACTATCGCTGATGAGATATTTAAAACAATAAATAGTGTGGTCAAGTACTTAAATGAACCAGAAAATGTAATTGGCACCAAATTCACTGGACGTCAACTCGTGTTTTTAGTTCAATTACTTGGCCAGTATTTGATGATTCAATTCCGGCCAGCATAATTTCAGTCACGTGACGGGCAGCATAAGCATTTGATAGCGGCGGCTGTGTTCCTTCACGAATATGTTGAGCGAAGTGCTCATGCATTCCTCCCGGATTGCCGTCTGAACAGTCAATTGCCTTGACGTCAACAGGTGCGTGTTCCCGCGTATAAGACGTCGGAGTGAACTGACTCAGCGCTGCGCCGTCTCTGCCGGGGAAGGTGAACTTCCCTGCCGTACCATGGATACTGCCTTCAGAAGTGCGCGAAGGATCACACCAACTGGTTTCAGCAGTAACGATTCCACCCTCCTCTGTTTCCAGCACCAGCGTTGCCACATCCTCCAGATCCGTTGGTTTATCAAAAGTGGACACAAAACCAGTAAGACGCTTAAACGTGCCAAGTATGGCCACAAGACTCGATATGCCATACACACCCATGTCAAATAGAGCACCGACGCTGGCCCGTTTTGAATCGAAAAACCATAGATCATCAGATTTCTCACCAAACAAGTCCCGAATTTCAGCGTAATATATCTCTGGTCCTCCGTGACTGGACCGCCATCTGGCGCCTGAAACCCTACCAATAGCACCATCAGCGATGAGTTGTTTGGCTTTGTAAACCGGAGCGCCAAAATGCGGTAAGCACATAATCGTACGATCACTTTTTTTTACAGCTTCTACGAAATCATTTGCTTCTACCATATCGCCACAGAGTGGTTTTTGCATTAACACATGCTTACCGGCCTCTATGGCCTTTATGCCCCAAGATACGTGTTGTGGGTGCGGTGTCCCAACAATAATCCCTTGGATAGAATCATCGGAGACAACAGCTTCATAGTCTTGTGTACAATGCGGAATACCGAATTCCTCTACCTGCTGTTTTAAGCGATGTTCTTTCCTACCACTAATAACTGTCACTTCAAAATCATCTCCTTTTGCAATATCAGGCAGATGTAGACGGCGAACAATCCCTCCAGCCCCAATGATGCCAAGTTTAATTTTGCCCATTTGGCTATCTCCTTTAATTTTTTGAATAAAAACGTAAATCTACTATAGATCAAGAATCGCACTGATTGCCAGCCAACTACCTGCTACGGATAAAAGCTTCATGGATTAATCTCTGGAAAAAAGCAGTCCCTGTTGGTTTGTAAACCATTCTGTTTTTGGAATTCACCACACTCGAAGTCAAATTTCTGGCACCGAGGTTGCTGGATCCAAATAACAACGGAAGATTCGTTCTACAATCCATCCCTTCAAAATCGTGAGCCGAAAGTCCTAACTCAATACGAATTTGGATAATTGTAATAGCATAGGACACAACAAGAATGACACCAAATAGTCCGTAATAAGCTGTATAAAAGTTTACCAAGATCAAACTCAACGCAGACAATTTCAATGCTAAAATCTACAGAACTACAGAAATTATTGCAAGCCCAATTTAGATTGGCATTATCCAGAATTAGGTTTCTATCAACTATTATTTGCACAATTTATCCAGTGTCCTAATCTTTAAGCTTGTTGGATTTATAATCTACTTAACTTTTGTGCGCTTACCCTAATAATGTGTTCAAATTCTCGTTCCTTCTAAGAAACAAGTCGATGAAAATCTGATCCCGACGGGTTCTGGAAGACTTTTAAGTCAAACTCCGGCACAACTGCCAGTAGGTGGTCGAAGATATCAGCTTGAATACCTTCATAGTTAGCCCAAATTGTGTCTTTACTGAAGACGTAGATCTCGATCGGTAGGCCGTACCCGGCTGGTGCCAAGTGCCGTACCAGAAAAGTCATCTCCTGACTAATCATTGGATGGTTTCTTAAATAAGCTACGGTATAGGCACGAAAAGTACCCACATTGGTTAATCTTCTTCCATTAGCTAAGCTGGTGTTGTCAACTTCATTTTCGTCGTTGTAGGTGGAGAGTTCTTCCTTTTTGATCTGGATATAGTTAGCAATGTATTGGATTTCAGAAAATCGTTTCAGCATTTCCTCATTGCAAAACTTAATGGTTGAGACATCGATATTAATGGTCCGCTTGATCCGGCGACCACCCGACTCTTTCATACCACGCCAATTCTTGAACGATTCCCCAATCAGCGCATAGGTAGGAATGGTGGCAATGGTTTTATCCCAGTTCTGTACTTTGACAGTGGTCAACGCAATTTCGATGACATCTCCATCGGCGTCGTATTTGGGCATCTCAATCCAGTCACCTTTAGCTACCATTCGGTTGGCAATCAGCTGAATACCTGCCACGAAACCGAGGATTGAATCTCGGAAAACCAGCAAGAGTACCGCTCCTAACGCACTCAGACCGCTGAGCAGATACAGAGGTGTTTTGTTTAGGATAAGTGAGACAATGAAGATCCCGCAGACGAAGTAAACAACAATTTTGATCACCTGTACTGTGGCTTTGAGTGGAATGTCATGCGAGGTCTTAGAGGAACCATAAATAGTCAGAAATAAGTCAAGAAACGAACTAATAACAAGGGTGCCAACCAGTATGAGACAAACCATATTGATGTTTCTAGCCAACTGGATGACCGTGTTATAGCCGATCAATATGAAAGGCAAAGCGGCGTAGGAAATACAAGCAAAAAAGAAAAGTGTCAGACGCTTGGCAAGCCTATGTTCATTAAGATCTAAGTTCTCCTTGATAATCCAAGCTAAAAGTCGGTCGAACGTGGCATAGATCAATCGTCGACTGACCGAATACAAGATCGGATACAGTATAATCAATAAAATAATGCCAACAATCCGTCCTGCAAGTTCGAACTGTGCACCGACACCAAGCACCAATTGTGACCAATGTTCAATCAATTTATCCATAAGATTCTTTTAATTTTTACTAACATCCTTTAGATTTGGTGGTAACGAAACGGGCTGTTAATCGAAGATGGTCATGCTTTCTGCCGCAACAATCTAGATTACTGATCCCAATCAACAATAATCTTCAGGCTGTCAGAATCAGCCGCACGAGCAATGGCTTTATCCAGTTCAGTATGTTGAAAGCGTTCTGTTTCGTTAGTCATCAAGCCGATCTTTGGTAGGCGGCCTTCTGTCAAGAACTGATGTGCTAAACGAATGCCGTGCATACTGGAACCGTGGGTGGCCTGATAGCATTGTAGACGGTAGTGGATGTCGTTGTTGAGATCGACCTGATGTGAAATTCGCGGTTTACCTGATGCACCTTTGACACCTGCGTGGCCGTCGAGGACCGTGCCGTACCCCATCAGATTTGGCGCCAACTCATAGGCCTCCCGGCATGGGGCATTGACCATTACGAAATGAGGTTCATTGAATGGTTGGCAGGCTTTGAAAACGTTATCCACAACCTGTTCATCCCAACGAATCCCCAACACGTTGTCATCGCCGAAGTCATTCATCACTCGTTCAAGACGTTCTTGCCCCCGGTTAATGACGATGATCTTGCGAGCGTTCATTGCCTGTGCGCATTGCAGAGCGTAGGTGCTTTGTGATCCAGCCCCGATGAGTACCACGATCCGGTTTTCGATGCAATTGTTGACACGCGTCATGCCCTCAAGACAGCAGGCTAACGGTTCCAATTGACAAGCGTAACTCGGATCAAAATCTTCGGGGAATTTAACGATGGGACCCAGCTTAACGAACCAATCAGGCAGAATGGCATACAAGCGTGCAAAGCCCGGGAACTCGTGGCCTGTAGCCTGAGTGTCAGGACAACTAGTCCAATCTCCAGTACCGTTGGTTCCACAGTAGATGCAATTCAGGTCGCCACATGGGATGTCACATCCTAATCCCACCAGGTCACCGGGGGCGTAGTCCTCGACTCTTCCACCCACCGCGTCGATTACGCAACAGGCCTCATGAAAGAGAATGGCAGGCCACTGCTTGATCCTCGGTAGTCCTTGCCGATGTATGACAACATCTGACTGGCAAACTGAGGTTTTGAGGGTACGTAAACGAATTTCACCCGGACCAGGCTCAGGAATCAATCCGGTGGCAGCAGTGAAGATGCCACCGGGTTGATCAAGAAAATAGGTCAAATTGTTCATGGCTATCTCTTCAGCATCTATACACCTGCGTAACCCGCATATGTTTCTTTTTCTTTGGCTCAATAAATGACTTTCGTTTTAAATGGTCCGGAGCCACATACAACACAAGACTTTAGATATTTGGATATCAGGAAGTTATGGTAATTTTAAAGACTGAACTTTCATAGTATCATTTTATCATGAAGAGATGGTAAGTATTTCAATGCTATTCGTGTTCGTGATAAACTTAAACCTATGAAAATGTTATATTGAAATTGTTCCAGATTGTTCTGTTGGAACGCTTCAGCAGATTCTTGGAAGTAAAGTAGATCTCAACGGTATCATTCTCGATTTGACAGATGGAGAGGATGCAATGGATTTGTCTAAGCCTGCCTTTCAACACGATATTTCCCTTCGTTCCATAGTAATCGGTTTGGCCTGTGTTGTCTTATTTTGTATTGTGGTGCCTTACAACGATTTCCTGATCGAAGGTACTTTTTTGGCAGGAAATCATTTTCCGATAGGATCAATTTTTCTGCTCATCCTAATTTTGCTGTTGGTTAACCCAATTTTGAAGGTTATCCGTCACAAGTGGATGCTGCGCGAGACAGAATTGGTCACCATCTGGTGTATGATGTTGGTCTCAATTGGGATTCCAACAGTTGGATTAGCAAGATGGGTGTTTCCACTCTTGGTTGGGTTTCGATATTTCGCTACACCAGAAAACGATTGGCAGACACTTTTCGGGCCCTATTTCTCGAACTGGTTGGCACCAACAGACCCCGATACGATCCGTTTTTTCTATGAAAAAATGCCGGAAGGAATGCCAATTCCCTATTTTTCCTGGATCAAACCACTCGTTTTTTGGATGAGCGTTATCGGTGGGTTGTGGTTATTGATGATCACCTTGAGTGTGATTTTTCGCCGGCAGTGGATCGAACGCGAAAAATATATTTTTCCCCTAGCACAACTACCAAATGAGATGATATCTCCACCCGCACCGGTCAACTACTTCAATTCGCTCTTTCAGAATCGGTTGTTGTGGATAGGGTTCTCAATTCCAGTACTAATACACGCTTGCAATGGTCTGAACTTTTATTTTCCATCTTTCCCGATCCTTCCCTTAAAACTACGTTTAGATCCCTATTTAAGCGAAAAACCGTGGAACGCTCTCCGCCCATTATGGCTGTACTTTTTTCCTTCTATGATTGGATTCACCTACCTAATTCGCTTGGACGTGGCCTTAAGCATTTGGGTCTTTTTCTTACTTTATCGACTGCAATTGGTCATTGGTACTGCTTTTGCCATACCGATGAAAGTATCAATGGGCTATGGCAGCCGCGCTTATGCTTCGCACATGGAGATGGGAGGTTACATTGTATCCGTAGTTTACTTTGTTTGGGTTGGAAGACACCATCTGCTTCGAATGCTAGGAACATTTTTTAATCGAAAAGAGCTAGATCCAAGCGAACCGATCTCGGAACCGTGGATCCTACCATGCCTTTTACTCGGTATTTTAATTCCCTCTATTTTACTACACTTGGCAGGTGCATCACTCGCCCTCTGTTTCGGTGTGGTTGCTTTGATGGGAATCTCCTCAATCATGCTAACCTATATGGTAATTGCCGGTGGCATCTTGCACATCAACAGTTCCTTCCGTGCTTTTGATTTGTACCATACTGCCTTGGGGTCTGGAGGCATTGGACGAAATAGCCTATCGGTTTTGACCATACCTGCGGCAATTTTTCGGACCAAGCGTGGTTTCTTGATGCCCCATGTCAGTAACATATTCAAGATGGCAGATACTGCTAAAGTTAACGGGAAACAATTGCTCATGTCAATAGTGCTTGCACTAACCTTAGCAGTTGTCTTAACTTGTATTACCTTCCTGTGGATCGTCTACCGAACAGGCGCATTGAACATGCAACATTGGACTTTTGTCACTGCACCACAAACTCCGTTCCGATGGTTGGAAACGCAGTTTCAACTACCAACCGAAACCAATTGGGTGAACCTCAGTTTTATCGGCGTTGGTGCAATTATAATGGCTGGTCTATATTGGATACGTAACAATTTTATCTGGTGGCCATTACACCCAATCGGATTTGTTTCTTCACCAGGAGAATGGCCACTGAACAACCTATGGTTTTCAATCTTTATCGGATGGTTGGTCAAGTCTACGTTGCTTAAGTATGGAGGTTTAAAACAGTTCCAGCAGGCGAAACCATTCTTTTTCGGACTGGTTCTTGGTGATTGCTTTATCGGCGGTGTATGGGCGGTTTTTGGTATGATTGCAGGAGATGGATACACCATGCTGCCGGGGTAATAATGTTCGCTAGAATTGACAATCTATCAAATTACTATCATTATTTATCACTTAGGTAACTCCCACTTAACCGTTCGCTATCGCTGAAAAGTCGAGCCCCCAGGGCAGGCTTGTTCACGTATTGATAGGTTCAATATACGTAGAGTTCATCGTTTTTTCCGGCAAACTTAAACTTTTCGCCTTGTTCATGCAAGTAACACACTATCGAGATGGATTCTTTTTGTCTTACCATCATAAGTTCCCATAATATGATGCCGTTTCTGTCTTCCATTTTGTCGCGCAACTAAGTGATTTTTTGGGCTATCTGTCGCACCCCAACATCATTAAAGATCAGATAAAGAACAATGCCTCCATCAAGCACAACATCTAATAAATTAACCGAAATTAGAGCTGGAGTTAAAATCATCACACAGGATCTCATCACACACCCCTCTTACTTTAATTTTCTTTTGTTTGCTTACAGATAAAATTTAATAATGGTATAAACCATAGGGAAAAAGCAAATGTGAAAAATTAAATTGGTGTGTGCAAACCTTGAATTTAAACCCAGTAACAGTTGTTACTTTAGACGCCAATTAATGACAATAGCTTAAATCAAAATGATCAGCCATAGAAAACGGTAAGAACATCAAATGGAAATTAAGTTGTTGAGCGATTTCTACAGCAGGCGATCTATTACCGAGTCATCCAGAGAAGACTTATCAATCAACCCGGATAATATGTCAATATAGGGATAGTTCTGTCCATTAAACAGTTCGAAAAAGTGATTGGTAAGATTGATCGGTTGGAAAAGATGATTTAAAAATTGGATATTCATATCATCTGGGTTGGGTTGACTGGCTTCAATGTTGGCCTGAATCATAGCTCCATAAATAGAA
Organism: Candidatus Poribacteria bacterium; assembly: GCA_012963885.1. Taxonomy (GTDB): domain Bacteria; phylum Poribacteria; class WGA-4E; order WGA-4E; family UBA9662; genus UBA9662. The sequence continues at coordinate 51,807 of DTUY01000182.1, forward strand.
ATCGCCGGCTGTATAATACTATGCCGGCTGTGAAACTGATTACGCCAGATCCAAAGCCTGTTTTAAATTATCATTAACTGACAGACCTAACGACGGTAAAAGTGATGTTAACTGTTTTTGCATCCTTGGTGAATCGGGTAAAAGATATGCTGCTACTGAATCTACCTGATCAGTATTAATGTTGGCATCAATATCCACCATTTGGTCGGGCTCAGTTTTTCCCTTATTAGGCTTCAACCGGGATTGACTATCAGCAAACAGCTTGCGAACAAAGTTTGCTGAAATGCTTGAAATGTTCATCACCCAACCTCTGTTAACATTTAAGAAAATGGTAGCAAACAAATAAAAATTAAAGAATTAAACAGTAACTACCAACAAAAAAACACATCTGTCACAGATATTTGTTAAACTAACCTAATGAGTTTTTTCAAACCGTGTTCTGAGGCGATATGCCTTTATATATCGACAGTTATTCAGACATATTGAGAATCTATATGCCCAAATTCTTTACCCATCATCAACATAGGGATTCAACTGTAATTATCCAGAGGCAATCTTGGTCTGTTTGGTGGATGGCTTGAGGGCAAAAATCAAGAGCAGGAGAACAAACGGCTCTTGTCAGATCAGAGATTGCATCATAAGTGCGGTATGGAAATTGACGATGCTGGATAAAGCCGATGAGACATTTTTCGTTACCGGCTTTTAAAAAAACGCATACAAATCAATGAGGAAATAGATATTTCATGGCCGAAAAATACGAATTCAGTGAGATTGGACTACTTCCAGCATTAGGTGATAATGTTGCAATCGCCACACAGGTCGTTGAAGTTGGATCAGAAATTCGCTACAACGATCAAACCTTTGCCATTTCACATACTATCCTGGAAGGACATCGGTTTGCTGTTGACTTAATTCCAATCAGGCAGCATCTACTTTCATGGGGGTTACCGTTTGGAACAGCTATTGAACAGATTAATCCCGGTGATTACGTGTCTAATGAAAAAATGCTGGAATCGCTTTCAATCAGAAATCTGGATTTCGAACTGCCGGACAGACCAAACTTTGGTAATGATATTCCCCGTTATAAACTTGATCCAACGACGTTTCAATCTGGCACACAAGTTTCAAGATACGATTCTGATCACCAATTTGAAGGATACAAAAGATCCAGTAACCGAGGAGTTGGCACACGGAACTTCATCGGGATCCTTGGTACGACATCCAAAACTGCCAGTTTTGCCAAGATCATTGAGGAACGGTTTCTTGGTGCAGCCAGTGATTTAGACCAAATCGATGGTATCGTATCTATAACTCATACTGAAGGCGGTGAAGCAAATACTCCCAATAATCTCAGTCTACTGCTTCAAACACTTGCCGGATTCATAGTGCATCCGAACATAGGTGCATGTATTGCTATTGACTATGAAAATGAAATGGTGACTAACAAGATGCTTTACGACTATTTGGTTAAAAATAACTATCCAATCAGCGACGTTTTGCATCAATTCTTTTCGATTAGCGGCGGTTTCGATCAGAGTTTAGACCAAGCAGAAAATATTGTAAAATCTTGGCTTGAACCAGTCAATAAGATGAGCCGAACATCCCAGCCGTTCTCAAACCTGAAGATCGCACTTCAGTGTGGCGGATCTGATGCCTTTTCTGGTGTTTCTGGTAATCCACTAGCGGCCTATGTAGCCAAAGAGGTGATTCGTTATGGAGGAAGTGCAAATTTGGCTGAAACAGATGAACTTATCGGAGCAGAAAGTTACGTTCTACAAAATGTGAGATCAATTCAGGTCGCTCGGAAATTTTTGTCAACTGTTGAACAGTTTCAAGAAAAAGCCAGTTGGCATGGCCACTCAGCAGAAGGAAACCCCTCTGGAGGAAATAATTTTCGTGGACTTTACAATATTGCCATCAAGTCAATCGGCGCCGCAATGAAACGGCACCCTGATGTGTGTCTTGACTATGTCATTGAGTATGGGGAGCCGATGCGTGATGCCGGCTATTATTTCATGGATAGCCCAGGCAATGATCTTGAAAGCATTGCAGGTCAGGTTGCTTCAGGTAGTAACATGATCTTTTTTGTCACTGGTAACGGTTCGATTACCAATTTTCCGTTTGTACCAACAATCAAGATCGTTACCACTACGGATAGATTCAACTTGCTTGAGAAGGATATGGATGTTAATGCTGGTGCTTATCAAGACGGCACACCCATGGAAAAGCTAGGCACCGACATGCTCAGTCTGACTGCTGACATAGCGTCTGGGACACCAAGCGTTGGAGAGAAAGCAGGGCATTCTCAAGTTTCGATATGGCGCAATTGGCAACAAAACGATGCCAGCAAAACAGCCCAGATCTTGAATATGGTCAAACCCAACGGCCGATCAATCTCAGTTCATAATACAAAGAATTCTAACAGGAAATTTTTAGCTGTTCAAACTGAGAGTGGGCCCAAAACGGATCAGATTGGTCTTGTCTTACCAACCAGCCTTTGTTCTGGTCAGATCGCCCAGTTAATTACCAAACGGTTGAATCAGAAGAAACTGGGACAGGATCGAGGCATTTCACGCTTCGTTTCTCTAGCACACACCGAAGGTTGTGGTGTTTCAGGTGGAAGCTCAGAAAGATTGTATGCCCAAACGCTAATTGGACATTTGCTTCATCCAATGGTTGGTTTGGGCGTCTTGCTTGAACACGGTTGCGAAAAAACGCATAACGATTACATTAAGAACGACTTAGCACAACTTGGAATCAACGGTGGAAAATATGGTTGGGCTAGCGTTCAACTCGATGGCGGTATCGATGCCGTAGCTGAGAAAATAGAACGATGGTTTGATCAATCAGTTGCTGAACTGCAAGATCTCACATATAGTGAGGGATTTCTGCGAGATCTACATATCGGGCTGACGTCAATAGGTGAAATAACGGGTCACACTGCATCCAGCTTGGCTGATTTCACCCAAACTATTATTGGTGAAGGTGGTACAATCGTCATTCCAAAAAATGCAACCCTGTCAGAATCTTTCATCTACACGACAGAGGTGATCGGCAACCAAGATTGGGAGCCAACGATATCCTACGGAGAAAGCCAAATCGAGCCGGGACTCCACATTATGGAAACTCCAACCAGCCACGTAGTTGAAACGATGACGGGACTGGGAGCAACCGGCGTTGACATGATGGTCGCCCATATAGTTGGGCACCCAATTCAATCCCATCGGATGATACCACTGCTCCAGATCTCAATGGATCCCGTTACTCAATCAACTTATAGTTCAGATCTGGATCAGATCGAAACCAACCTCCTTGATCTAGTTTTGGAAGTTGCCTCACGTCGATACATACCAAAACTGTTCGCAAAAGGAAACACGGACTTCCAATTCACCCGTGGGTTGTTAGGAATTTCGCTTTAATCAACTTGAGTCGACAACCAATTTCCATAATCACGCGGCAGTGGTTCCAAATCCCCTAAGCCAGCTTCAGAACGCCAACGCAACAACGGATGTCCCCGATCTGTTTGTGGGAGGTCAACCCGCCTTCTATAAGCCGCTGATTCAAAAATCCCCATCATAACTTCGAGTACATGCCGACCTTGATAACCACTGCATTCGTGTTCATCATCTTTATCAAGTGCGCGAACATAATCATCAACAAAACAATAATCCTCCGGATCTGATCGGTTTTCTGATTTATAGTGATCTGGAAATATAAGATCGAGATCTTCCCATTGTTGACCATTTGGCAGATAGTGCGGCTGCGGTAGCCACCATGCGCTACTTCCCTTCCAAAAAAGACGTCCTTCGCTGCCGTATATCTCCATTACATAAGCAGAAGTATCCATTCTATCGAACCGATGCTGCAGTAATGTCGCAGTGACATCATCATCAAATTGAAGAGTGGCGGTAAGATGTTCACACGCGATTGTTCCCATACCACTCGGCGATGGAACCACATTTTGCGGAGTGATCGGTTGACCTTTTGTTGTCGCCTGAGCGACGACGCTTCGACAGACACCTCCAAATCTGAGCATATTGTTGATCATATGTGTACCGATATTCATCAGACCGTATCCACCGTAATATCCCTTGCCGCTACCGTATATGTAGCGTATTTTACCAATCTTCCCTTCATCGACGGCATGTTGTATCGCCTGCATGGCCGGACTCACCCGACCTTGATGATGCACAGCCACTTTGCTGCCTTGAAATTCTGCTTTCGAGATAACATCATCGGCTTGAACCAAGTCAATACACATCGGTTTTTCAACTTCAATATGGACGCCATGTTCCAACACATGCATACATAGACCATAATGAAATTCGGTTCCAGTCGGGATAGCGACGATATCGGGTGACGTTTGATCAATCATCTCATTTAAATCTGTAAAGCGTTCATTAACATCAACCTGCTGGCCAAGCGTATCTAAACGGTCCTCAATCAGATCACACAGACCAACAATTTTAGTACGAGGATGATCATAATATGCTAAAGCAGCAGCTTGCCCTCTTCCCCGACACCCTAGAATAGCCACTCGATAGGTATTTCCATTCATTGTTTTACTCCAAATATTTGTCTTCATTTTAAAGGCTGGTAACAGCCCTCAATTCAAGGGAACTATTGGATCATAACCAGTATTATAACTGGTTGAATCCGCCGGAATATAGTGACAGATGAAGGCTTTTCGGAATCGTGTACTTGAACGATTCGGTCTTGATCCATGAATTAATCGTCCATGAAAGAAGAGTAAGTCTCCTTTCTCCATTTCAACCAGATGTTCGGCATACTGATCAGGTGGTTGAACCGCAGTATCGGTGAAAGATCGGCTGGTGTCTATCGGGCTCATTGGCAGAATGTCCTCAGCGTTCGATCCTGGTAACACAACCAACCCCCCATTTTCTTCATCAATATAATCCAAGGCCATCCAGGCAGCGATACAGGCATTCGGTTCTGTCCGAAGGTAATAGTCATCTTGATGGAAGTCCTGCCCCCGTGCACCGGGTGGTTTCCAGTAGAACATTGTTTGCAGTCCGATTGCCTCACTACCCAGTAGAACCCGAAGAACCTCGACAATTCGCGGATGTTTCAGAAAATGAAGAGAGAGATCGTCGACACGATGGGGATGCATCATCCGCGGATAGGTTCGGAGTGGATCGCCATCCGATTCCGATTCCAGTACGCTGTGGAAGCATCCTGGAACTGACTTTCTGGCATGCAATGCTAACGAACGTTCAATCAATTTGTCACACTCTTGCATTGAAAACAGCTGCTTAATTAAGACATATCCATTATTTTGATATTGGTTCTTAATATTGGACGGAATCTGTATTCCTGGCATTATTGAATCCTCATTTTCCACACAATTCGAAGTATAATTTATCAAGATAATATCCTTTTTGTCTTCACCAACGAACAAGGATAAACAACGTGAAAGAATGCGACTCAAGTATCAAGGGAATGCATCCTTGACACAACGGAACCCTACGTTATTGCTAGTAAATTTTGGAGGAACGCCATTTCGATAAGAAACCCGCACACGAAAATTATAGCTATTCCAAGCACCACCTCGTAAAACACGAGGTGTGGTGATAGCAGAAAAACCCTTCATGATGTCGACAATTTTGCCTCCAGAAAATGGGTTGCGGGTAGGCCCCTTCCTAACATCTTCATTATCTTTACATTTCTGATAGAAATCAGCATCCCATTCATCTAAGCACCACTCAGATACATTTGCCGCCATGTTCTTTAACCCATAACTGGCCGCCTTTTTTTCCAAATCATCCTCCTTCAGTGTTCTCGGTGCAGGTGCGCCAGACGGTGGTGGCCCTGCGAGTCTAGGTGCATAGGCGCCAGGAGATGATGTGCCTCCAACACCACTCCCGTAATTTGCCAACGTCATGTCTAAATAGTTGCCCCACGGATAGCGTAAGCCAATTTGGCCGCCACGGGCTGCATATTCCCATTCGGCTTCGGTTGGCAACCTTTTTCCCGCCCAAGTAGCATACTGCATGGCATCGTACCAACTCACATATATCATTGGATGCTGATCCGTTGTAGAATACCCCTCAATTTCCCCCCAACCTGGTTGAGAGAAAATTGATTCACTGCTATCTCTATCTTCCAGGTTATTACTATATTTTTCTTCTAGAAATTTCCTGTATTGACCAACTGTTACTTCGCCGATATCCATGTAGAATGAATGCAGGTAGACTTGATGTTTCGGCAGTTCGTTTTTATTGCCTTCTCTAAGGTAATCTCCCATCTCAAACTCTCCACCTGGAATATACTTCATATGGCTACCATCTTTGTCACTTATAATGGTTTGGTCGTATTTTATCTCAGGTTGCTTTACCTTCTCGTCTTCCTTCTTGCTGCAACCAACTATTAATACAATAGGAAGCAATAGCCCAAAAATAGAAACTCGCAAAATAACCTTCATAACACACGTAAAACCGAGAACGGATATAATTTACACCGTTATATCTTTACTATTGATCAAATCCTAGTTCCTTACCCAACCGGATGCTGGAATTATAGCAAAAACAGAAATACCAGACAACATTATAGTTATAGTAATACGCCCTAACTTTGGGAGACGCTAATCTGCCTACATGGATATCTACAAATGTGTTGAGATATGACTGAAAGGATGATATTCTTAGTTGTTACAGGAAATGAACGGAGAGGTTGGATAGATGTCACTTAAGCTTTTAGTTTTTGGAGCCCACCCTGATGACTGCGATATCCAGACTGGTGGTCTGGCCGCATTATACACCAAGCATGGGCACAAGGTTAAATTCGTTTCCATGACCAATGGAGATGCAGGACATCACCAAATGGGGGGAGCGTCTTTGGCACAGCGACGTAATGCCGAAGCGCAAGCCGCTGCGGAGGTTATAGGAATCGAATACCAACTATTGGATAATGGTGATGGCCGTCTTGAACCAACTCTTGAAAATCGATATCAAACAATTGAACTAATTCGTCAGTTTCAACCCGATCTGGTTATGACGCACAGACCCAATGATTATCATCCAGACCACCGTTATACCTCTATTCTAGTCCAAGATGCTGCCTATATGGTCACAGTTCCCAATATCTGTCCTTTCGTCCGTCATCTAGACCAGAATCCAATAATCATGTATACTCATGACCGTTTCTCAAAGCCGTGTCCATTTCAACCTGATGTGGCTATAAACATTGATAATGTGATCGAACAGAAACTTGATATGTTGCACTGCCATGAATCGCAATTTTACGAATGGCTACCCTACAATGCCGGCAGACTTGATCAAGTTCCAGAAAATCCAATAGACAGACGCGAATGGCTTGCTCAACAGCGCTTAGACCGATTCAAGCGGATCGCTGACACACACCGCGATTTGTTGATCAAACTTTATGGTCAACAACAAGGTGGAAAAATTCAATACGCCGAAGCTTTTGAAACTTCAGAGTACGGATCGTATTTAACAGACGAGAAACGGGAAGAATTGTTTCTCAGTGTCAGCATAACCTAGACAAGCACGAGGCACAGACTATAATACTTGGAGACTCATAGTGAGAGCTAATGGTACCCATCGTTTAACCTCTCAACTGTTTTTTCGCGAAATTACACACTTGATTGAAGATAATTCAGAACAACTGAATTATGGAATCGCAATTATAGACATTGATACAGACGACGAATTTGAAGCCGTGGTGATGGGGTTCGGATATCCAAATGTAATCCTAAAACGTGACGGTGAAAAACTAGTAAATGTTGCCACTGGTTTGCTCAGTGACGAAGAAATGAACGCAATAGGCGTAGCCGGAGGAGATATTGATGGTGATGGCCAAGAAGAAATATATTTTCTCAATACAGGCACAGTTGGAGGAGAAAACCAGTTTTCCGACCGATTAATCAGTTTTGAAAATGCTAAGTTCATCGATCTCTTTGAACTTAGCATTCATAAAAACATAAGGAACGTTGGGGCAGGTAGATCTGTTGCCTGTATTGATCGTACTGGAGACGGACAATATGGTTTTTTTATTGCTAATTATGCTTCCCCAATGAAATATTACGAGATGGATAATAACAACTATCTTCGTGATATTGCTCCAGAGCTTGGAATGAACATGGTTACTGGTGGCAGAAGCTTAATCGCCTTTCCAATACATTCAGATAAGACAGATCTTTTTGCTGGCAACGAAATGGGGGCAAATTACCTGTTTATCAACCAGGGAAACGGTCAATTTACCGAGATGGCAAAGAGATTTGGTGTTCAGGATACTTATGAGGACGTCCGCGGAGTTTCTGCCTTGGATGTGAATGGGGACGGTGTCTTAGATCTGGTCTATGGTAACTGGAACGGTCCACACCGCATGTTCGTGAAGATTAACGATAAATTCGTCAACCAGGCCCCACCAAATCTGGCAGAACCATCCGCAATTCGAACAGTTATTGCTGCTGATTTGGATAATGATGGAGATGATGAAATATTTTTTAACAACATCAATCAGCCCAATCGGCTTTTCAAGAGAATTGATGGTGAATGGAGACGTGTTGAACTTGGCACGGCAACCGAGCCAAACGGGTATGGCACCGGTGCCGCAGTTTGGGATTATGACAGTGACGGTACTCTTGAGTTACTTGTTTCTCATGGTGAACTGGAACCGCAGGCATTATCACTCTATAAATCCGTCAACTGCAACAACTGGATTCGCATTATGCCGCTGACGCAATATGGCGCTCCAGCAAGAGGTTCTCTTGTACGACTAAGAGCAAAAAATCAAATAAAAATCAAACATATTGATGCCGGCAGTAGTTATCTAGGACAAATGGAACCTGTTGCTCACTTTGGGTTAGGAAAGTTGAGCCAAGTTGATGAAATCGAAATTCAATGGCCCAATGGAATGCGAAAAAGCTACCCAACTCTTGAAATTAACACTTTTCATCGAATTGATTTTCCATTTTAAGCAACTGATGAAGCGAGAGAAGAACAATGTTAAAAAAAGGGAATGCCTCCGCAGAAGGAACACAACGTTTTGTTAACCGTATGATGCAAGAATTCTCTACCTACAATCAAACTTCTTATCGTTGTCTCGGTGGTACAAACTTGATGGTTTCAAAAGTGGGATATGGATCATATCGTGTCGATCAGCAGGTGGATGAACATATCGAGTCGCTAGAAGATTCTATGCGTTCTGGCTGTAATATTATAGATACTTCCAGTAATTATACAAATGGCGCGAGTGAATGCTTGATTGGAAGTGCGCTGACTAAGATGATTAATCAGGGGGAAGTTGAACGTGATGAGATCATCCTGGTTTCAAAAACTGGTTACATCCAAGGGGATAATCTTGATCAAGCTATAAAACTCGAGAAAAGGGATCAGCCTTGGCCTGAAATTGTCAAATATACTGATGGATGTTGGCATTGCATTCATCCAGACTTCCTGATTGATCAATGGCAAAAAAGTGCGGATCGATTACAAGTTGGTACCATAGATGTTTACCTTCTACATAATCCGGAGTACTTTTTGTCCGAAGCGAAAAAAACAGGAAATCGGGAGTTCTTATCACAATTACGGGATGAGTTCTATCGACGAATCTTTCAGGCTTTCGTACAAATGGAGCGTTTTGTTGAAGAAGAAAAGATCCAGTTCTTTGGCGTTTCTGCTAACACGTTTGTCGCACCGCAACACGATTTCGAACATGTTTCCTTGAGTCGAGTTCACGCAGAAGCTTTGAAAGCTGCTGAAACTATCCATGGGGCCCCAAACGTTAGCCATTTCAAAGTCATCCAACTCCCCTATAATTTACTGGAAACGGGTGCTTTACTGGAAAAAAACAATCAATTTGAAGACGAAACGTTAACTGTTCTTGAAATGGCAAAAGCCATAAACATCGGAGTTCTGGTCAATAGGCCACTAAACGCTTTTACCGAAGATCGGCTGTACCGTTTAGCTAGATACCCGCACGAACCACAATTTGATTATACGGCTCAAGTTAAAGCTAGCATTGAAATACTTAGTGAACAGGAAGACAAATTACGAACCCAGCTTAGGTCCGTGGGTAACCTAGATGATTCTGACGAAAGGAATCAGGATCCATTTTTTAGTATGGGGGTTCTTTTGGACAACATCGTCAACCAAATAGAAGGCAGGGACCACTGGTTACAAATCGCACAGCGCTACTTGATTCCTCGGGTTAATCACTGGATTAAGAACACTACGCAGAAATTATCCGACGCACAGCAGAAAAAATTAATCGCTCAAGTCGATCAATACGCCAAAGATGTTGAAAAGATTCTGTCCTTCATCACGCTGAAATTCAATCAAGCCGATTTTCAGCAAACCCAACCCATTGAAGATCGTTTAGACCCACATCTATCTGAACATGAAAAAAAATTGACAATGTCACAAAAAGCGCTGAATTTCGTCTCTTCATCGCCAAGTGTTTCCGTCGTATTAAACGGGATGCGGCGTCCTGAGTATGTCGACGACGCGATGGGTATTATGAAAGTTGCCGATTTCGATTTTCCTGTTCAGAAAATGATATAGATCAATCGATTATTGAACTTTCGCACCGTTAGGAATAGCCTTATCCAAAGTAAGAAGCGATAGATTCTTCTTGTTGACTGCAGCCAGTAACATCCCCTGCGATTCCAATCCGCGAATTCTTGCAGGTGTCAAATTGGCTACTAAAATCACCTGTTTGCCGATTAAATCTTCAGGCTCATAACTCTGGGCTATACCAGCGATAACCTGGCGTTGCTCCTGCCCCAAATTCACCCTTAATTTCAGCAGTCTATCGGCACCTTTTACTTTCTCTGCTTCAATTATCTGACAAACACGTAAATCGGTTTCCTTTACTTTGTCGATTGTAATGAGATTGCTTTCATTTACTGGTCCAGGATCTTTTGCTGTTTCCTTTTTGGACGGTGCGTCTTTTTTCGGAAATAGGGGTATCGGTTTGTGAATCGGGAGACCAGGAGGCAAACCACCCCATTCACCTATTGAACCAAGATCCTGAGAGGAATCTCCAAGCCCCAGTTGCTGAAAAATTCTAACCGAAATTTCCGGCATAAATGGTAAAAGCAACACCGATACTACACGTAAGCCTTCCATTGCATGATAGAGAATGGTACCCATTCGTTCGAGGTCATCTTTGAGTGACCAAACTTCGGTTTGCTGAATGTAACGATTGATCCGTCGAACATATTCAAAGATGGTTTCCAGTGCGGTATCAAAAGCAATAGATTCCATCAAACGATCGACCTGACCAATCAATTGAACTGCCATCTCCTTGATCTCAGCATCAAATTCACCCGACTTGGTTGGTGCAGGTAAGGCCTCAAAATTTTTCCCCAGCAAGCCAAGTGCCCGATTCAAGAGATTTCCGAGATCATTTGCCAGATCCGCATTATACCGTGTTTCAAAACGTTCTTGCGTATAATCCCCATCATTGCCGAAACTAAATTCACGCATGAAGAAATAACGAAACGGATCAAGACCAAAGTCGTCGATTAGCCCATCTATATCAATAACGTTGCCGGTGGTTTTACTGATTTTCTCTCCATCTTTGGTCATCCAGCCGTGAGCAAAGATACGCTCTGGAAGAGGATGCTCAACTGCCATAAGCATGGCCGGCCAGATGATAACATGGAAACGGATAATCTCCTTGGCCATCATGTGCACATTTGCCGGCCAAAATCTATGATATAGGTCTCCATCTTCACAGTAGTCAAGCGCGGTAATATAATTGCACAACGCTTCAACCCAGACATAGATATTCTGGCTAGAATCAAATGGCAACGGAATCCCCCATTCCACCGACGAGCGGGAGATACTGATATCTTTCAATCCAGCCTTCAGTACTCCCATAATCTCATTTCGACGCGTTTCAGGTTGAATAAACTTGGGATTGGCCTCAATATGCGCAATCAACCGATCTTCATATTTTGAGAGTGCAAAAAAGTAATTGTCTTCTTGAACCAGATCAACCGGCAGTTTATGAATCGGACAATGGCTATCATCGGTAAGTTCCTTTTCAGTAAAAAACCTTTCGCATCTTCGACAGTAAAAACCTTCATATTTACCTTTGTAGATATCACCACTTTGGTGCAGTCGAGTCAAAAATTTAGCCACACCTTTTTTGTGAAGCTCACTTGTTGTCCGAATGAAAAAGTTATGGGAAATATTTAACTTTTCCCATAAACTTGTGAACGTGGGTAGGATCTGATCACAGTAATCCTGTGGCGAAATTCCTTTTTCCTCAGCAACCTTTTGGATATTCTCGCCATGTTCATCAACACCAGTCAGAAAAAAAACTTCCTTTCCCTTGAGACGATTATACCGCGCTAACACATCGCAGGCGATTGTCGTATAGGCATGACCAATATGTGGTTCAGCGTTGGCATAATAAATTGGTGTCGTAATGTAAAATTTTGACATAAATCTTTATAGCTCCTCACACGCAAAAAAACGATAGGCTGGCGCAAAAAACCCGGTTAAAGTCCCTCGTATCTGTCAGCTTTGTTCGAGATAGATCAACAAAAAAGCCCGCCATTGTTATCCAATGAAGGGCGTCTACCACCATGAGTTTTAGATAGATTCACCCGCCATTTAATTCAACCATCATGAAAATCATAATAATTGCGCTAACTCTTTGACAAATTAAAAACGCTAAAGTGAAAGTTGTTAATTCTAAACTCATTCTTAACCGTCTGACAATGCGAACGATTATAACAAACAGGAAAAAGTATGTCAATATACGGTATTTAGCGAACAAAATAGCATTCAAATTAGGCCAGTAAATCTCTCGCTTGTCCATTAATTCCCCTTTAATTCGACATGCCGACACAATCAAGGTTGAGTTAGGTAAAAAATGAATATGACACAAATCTGTTTTTCTGAAATTGGAACTGTCATCTACGAACAAAAAAAGGCCGATTTTTCACTCAATGCCGACGAGATGCTGATCCGTACTTGCTATAGTCTAGTTAGCGCAGGAACGGAACTGGCAAAGCTAACAGGTCTACAGCAAGTCAATTATCCATTTATTCCTGGTAATCGTGCTGTTGGTCAAGTAATTGAAATTGGTAACAGCATGCAAGATTTTTCGGTCGGAGATTACGTCTTTGCACATACGCCTCATATCAGTCATACAAAACCAGGTCGTTTCTGCGTTAAAGTGCCAGGAAAAATGAATCCATGCCATGCTACACTCGTTGGCCTCGGCTTAGTGGCAATGACGGTTTTGCGTGTTGCCAGACCGGAACTTGGTGATCACGCCGCTGTAATTGGTATGGGAGTTGTCGGTAACCTCTGTGGTCAACTTCTTCGAAATGCAGGAGTGGAGGTTGTTGCTATCGATACGGTTGAAAAGCGCTTGGAGATAGCTAGAAGATGTGCTATTCCGCACACGTTCTCTGCTAACAAGCAAAACATCCAAACGGAAATCATGAATTTAACAAACGGTCGAGGCGTAGACTATGTCGTCGAAGCGACAGGTAATCCAGAAACAATTGATTTGGCAACTTCGATATGCATGAAACAAGGCGAAATTATTCTTCTGGGTTCTCCCCGTGGAGAGTATGCAACGGATATGGTACCTCTTTTAAATTCAGTACACCTATGGCGACCTCATGGTAGTATCCAACTAAGGGGTGCACATGAATGGCGTTATCCGCTATATCCAGACGGGTACACCAAACACTCCATGGCACGAAATGCGGAGATCTTTTTTCGATTAATGGAAAGTAATCAGGTTCATATTGAAGAGTTGATCACTCATATTATACCGCCCGACCAGGCTGAATCTGCTTATGATGGACTTCTCAACCACCCGGATCAATACCTCGGCGTTATCTTCGATTGGACCAACACGAGTTGCTATTAACGGTGAAACTCATCCAAATGTGGGTCTTTGTTAACACCTTAATGAGAGACCTCACGGTTTAGGGCTGATACCATCAACAATTAGCATGCCAAATGCTAGGCCAATTGAGGTCGCCTTGGTACACTTAGTTAAGTAGCCGATCATAAATAATTTACCGCAACCAATTCAGTAACGTTGTCGGTCGAACAACAGGCTAGATCACAAAACCAGATCGATTAATTCGGAGAGAAATAGGAGCATAAACCAGGATTCGGCTCACGCATACCAAACCGATGGAGTTCTAGATTTATCATCAATTTCGGATTTGATACGGTACAAGTTAGGAGTGGTTACCGTTTTTTGACAAGCAGCGAGGTAACTAATAACCCTGTATGTCTCCACCTCACTCACTCATACTAGGGTAAATCATTATCACCTCAACAAAATCGACAGGATTTTTCAGTCGATCGAAAATAATACGGTTGCTTGATATAATTCGAACCTGTCCCGGCATGCTATCCCTTCGTTGAATGGCAGCTTGACGAAGTTCCTTTCATGTCATAACTACACCGGTTTTGCAATTTTATTTAGTCTTTAATTGAGAGGATTACTAGATGAAAATTCCGTCTTTGCCTGAGATCGAAAGGCAATCACTTCGAAAGTGGAACGATAAAAGATCTGCTGTAGTTTTTACTACCGAGCAAGTATGGGACCTTGTCAAAGATCAGCTTGATATCTTCCCCCACCAGAAATTTTATGTTGCCGAAGCAACCAAACCCACGATGGACCACTTTGTTAACCAAGCAGAGGGGGAAGTTGTGTATGGAATCGGTGGTGGACTCGCTATTGACACAGCAAAATATGTGGCGGCACATCTTAAAAAATCTCTCTTTGCCGTACCAACGGTTCTGTCAACTGATGCCTTCCTGACGGACGCGACTGGAGTTCGAATTAACGGCTGTGTTCGCTACCTAGCTTCAAAATCCCCAGATCTGGTTCTGGTTGATATCGATTTGCTCTGCCGTGCTCCGATAGTAATGAGGACAAATGGAGCGGCAGATGTGTTATCCATAGCCACAGGAATGTGGGATTGGCAATATGCACAGGACACGGGAAAAAATCCATCCAACCAAATGATTGAGTCGCATGCCGTTGAAATCGGAAATGCGATTTTAAAGAATCTAATTAAGAATGCTAAAGAGATTGGAAACGGTACTGCTGCCGGAATGAAAGTTTTATTCGATCTACTTTGTTTGGAAGTTCAACTCTGTTACCTGTGTGGACACAGCCGGCTTGAAGAAGGTAGCGAACATCATTTTGTCTATTCGTTGGAAAATTTTCTGAATGAACACGCACTGCATGGGGATCTAGTTGGTTTAGGAATCCTGCTGATGTCTGCTCTCCAAGATCAGGAATGGCAACCTTATCAAACAACATTGGAACAACTAAGGATCAATTATCGACCACCGGGTGTTACAGAAAAAATGATAATTAACACCTTAGTCGGTTTATCCGCTTATGTTAAAGAACATCAACTGCCACATACCATAGCAGCAGATCGCAACATCACTACAGATCTGGCAATAAGCACAATTGAGGAAGTGCTCGGTTAATACTTTACCGAAACAGCAAGCCCGTCTCTCAGCGGAATAATCGTTGTAAAGACCTCTGTGGATCCATAGAGTAGTCGTGTCAACTCCTTGATTCCCAGCGTTGTTGGGCTCTGATCCTCATTGCTCATCACTCGCCCCTGCCACAACAGATTATCGGTAATAAAGAGTCCTCCGCTCCGCAGACGCGGTATAGCTTTACGAAATGCTTCCGGATAGCTATCTTTATCAATGTCGTTATAGATAATATCGAACTCACCCACTGTTTGGTCAATAATTTCAAGCGCGTTTCCTATCTGGTAATCAATTCGATCGGAGATACCACCTCGCTGGAAATAACCTGTCGCGCGTTCAGCGTTCTCCGCCGAACCGTCGGTACAGGTTATCTTTGCTTCCGGGTCTTTTAAAGCTTTGGCCATCCAGTAGGAAGAATAGCCAAAGCCCGACCCCATTTCAAATATGCGTTTTGGGCTAGTTAGAAGCACCATTTGATGCAGAAATGAACCGGAAGTAGGCCCGACAATCGGGAAGCGATTCTCACGAGCGTAATTTTCCATTTCAGTCAACACTTCATCGCGTGCGGGTGTTACTTCGGTCAGATATCGACTGACATCAGTAAAAGGCAGTGCCATAATTTCTCCCTGTCTGATTTATAATTATGAGTTCAATCTTTGTTCGTAGTTGGCAGTTAATTCTTCCAGCCTAATTTGTTGCTTGTCACCTAAGCTTTCGATATCTGCATTGACCAGAAAATGGAAGCGTGATCCAACACGGTACCCGAATTCAAGGTTATGTGTAGTCAGAAGAATTCCTTTGTTTCGTTGACGCTCCAACTCAATACGATTGATCATCAAGTTGACAGCGGAGATATCAAGTCCGGAAAACGGTTCATCAAGAAATAAAATTGGAGGATCATGTAATAATGCTTTGGCTATCATAAAACGCTGAATCATACCTCGCGAGAAGTTTTTCATCGGCTCTCGTGCAAATTGATTAAGACCGACATCCGACAGGAGATGATGGATTCGTTCTTCCATAGATCTAATATTGTAGATCCTACCCAGAAATTTCAGATTTTCGTACGGACTCAAATCAAGATAAGCCAGCGGTTCATGTAAGACCACGCCGACCAACCTTCGAACAGCATCACGATGCTTTTTCACTTCGAGACCGTTAATCCAAATTTCTCCAGATGTTGGGGGTAAAAGTGTGGAGAGAATTTTGATCAGCGTCGTTTTTCCAGCACCATTGGCACCAAATACTGAGACGACCTCACCAGCATGAATTGATATATCAACGTTACTAAGGATATTTCTGTGACCAAGTTTTCTTGTGATGCCTTTGGCGTCTAGCAACATTAAATTCTCTAAAAAAGTATCCCCAGAACACTCCCTAGTCAATCAACCATCAGTAAAAACGGAGATGAAGACAAGAAAAAAGTCCCAATCTATTGATGACGTAGCAAGACAGAGGGAGACCTAAGAGTTGCAATCTGCTGATTCATAGGGAATGCTTTAATTTGTTTTCTGCTCAGCCGCACCGGGATTACATTTCGAGCAAACTTTGTTCTGGGCAAAAGCATCAAGACAGCATTGATGGTCGCATTTTTTCCCGTCTTTGTGAGCATTAGCGCAACAACTACCTTCATCAAATAGAGAAACCAGCTTAGTATATGCTTCTTGTTCAGTTTTTGCCTTCTGCTCAACAAGAGCCTGACGTTTGCCGTCGATCTCTTTTTCAAGAACACTAACTGTCTGCAAGTCGTCCTTCACCACCAAATTAACAATAGCGGCAATGGCGGCCGTTTGCGAGAGTTTTAACGATTTACTGATCGGTTCTCCCAACCGATCCAGAAGTTTCTGCTTAAGTTCATATTCCCAGCCAAAGCTGATATCCAGTTCAGGCCGAGCGGCCCGTAATTGAGGGATACCATCTTCAGTAACTTTTGTTCGCCAGAGATAAACTTTCTTCAGATTTTTAATATCAGTTAGTTCTTGGAGACCAGCATCACTGATATTTGTCCCATACAGGTTCAGGTATTCTAAGTTAGGAAGGGATTTGAGATGTGTTAATCCCGCGTCACCTATCTCGGTGTTTTCAAGATGCAGTCTTTTCAGATTGGTAAATTTTGCCAGCAGTTCCAGACCAGCATCACTGACTTTGCTTTTTGACAGGTTTAACCAGCTTAATTGTTCAGCAACTGGTGTTAATAGACTCAGATGTTCATCTCCAATCTGATCTGAAACCAGACTGAAGTCAACTTGGATAAAGTTTGTATCCTGTGCCAATGGTAAGGCTAGGGCACCTGTGGTTTTCAAGGCGGCCATGGCTTGGTCAGAAGCAGGTAGAACCCGTACTAATTCGGCTTCAGAATCCGCGGTCTCATCTTCTGAATCAATTTCGCCGAAGTTTGCCCCTTCTGCTATCCACTGGCGAATGAGTTCTATCTGTTCTTGTGTTAATGGATCGCCTTCCTCGGCAGGTGGCATGATGTCCCCATCGCCGGCAGGTAGAGAAATCCGGCGAAACAACTCACTTTCCTCCGGGTTACCCGGTACAATTATCTCACCATCCGCATTGGCTTCCGAAAGAGCGGTCGCAGAATCCAAACTTAAGTCTGCCGCCTTGTCGTCCGTACCATGGCATTGCGTACAATTCTTGGCAAAAACAGACAGAATATCACGGTTGTAATTAACTTGCCCTTCAACCTTTCCAGATGGAGAAGGGGCAGTCGTTTGGACTGTTTCCTCAGTTGATTTTTCTATATCCAATTCCTGATCATCCGTGTAAACCGGCCAATTGGCTCCAGAGTAAATCCAGTGAATAATTTTCAGGATTTCATCTGAAGTCAGCTTTTCTCGGTCTTTGGGCGGCATAGCACTTTCGTGATCCGACGGCAAAGTCATTCGGTAAACGATGGCACTGGCTACCGCATCACCTGGAACAATGCCTGCTTTTTTACTGTTACCACCAGCTAGCGCACGAGGACGATCATCCAACCGAAGTCCACTTTTCTGCCTGTCAACACCATGACAGTCGTAGCATTTTTTAGACAATAGCGATTGGATTTCAAAAGCGACTATGTTCTGATTCTCACCACTTTCCTGCGAAATTAGTTGTGGCACACCAAGTGCAAAGAGAATCATTATAAGCAAGACAATATAAACCGGCCTTGGTAGACGAGTATACATTTAAGATTTACCTTTCAAATACCTTAAAAATTGTTCTTAATCAAATTAAGCCAGAATGTCCCTGACAACATGTGCTTCCTCCACACCAGTCAATCTGTGGTCCAATCCCTTAAACTTGACTGTCAGACGCCGATGATCAATGCCCAGTTGATTAAGGATAGTTGCGTTGAGGTCATGTATATGTACAGGATCCCGAACGATATTGTAACTGAAAGCATCGGTTTCACCATGTACAACCCCACCTTGAACGCCACCACCCGCCATCCATTTAGTGTAGCATTTGGGATGGTGATCACGACCATAATTGGTGCGGGACAATCCACCTTGACAATAGATGGTGCGGCCAAACTCCCCACCCCAGACTACCAATGTGTCATCCAGCATACCACGTTGTTTGAGATCCTGAATTAAAGCTGTTGCTGGTTGATCAATATCACGACACTGATTGGGCAGGTCTCCTGGAAGATTCCCATGTTGGTCCCAGCCACGGTGAAAAATCTGTGTAAATCGCACACCACGTTCCGCCAAGCGTCTAGACAACAGACAGCAATAGGCGAACGTTCCCGGTTTATGAACATCAGGACCGTACATATCCAGAATATATTGCGGTTCCGTGGAGATATCAGTCAACTCAGGCACGGAAGTCTGCATACGGAAGGCCATTTCATATTGCGAGATGCGCGCGTGCGTTTCTGGATCTCCGACCTCCTCATATTGCTTTTGATTCAATTGGTTCAGTGTTTTTAGCATTCGTTCTCTAGCCTTAGCACTAACGCCAGCTGGATTAGACAGGAACAATACAGGATCTCCGCCACTGCGGAGTAATACTCCTTGATGTTCGGACGGTAGAAAACCTGACCCCCAAAGTCGATTGTAGAGTGCTTGCGCGGATTTACGACCTGTCCAGGTAGCGTTCATCACCACAAAAGCTGGTAAATCCTCGTTGTCACTGCCCAAACCGTAGCTGAGCCAAGCGCCTAAACTCGGTTTGCCAGGCAGTTGGTCTCCAGTACAAATGTAAGTGATTGCCGGATCGTGATTAATGGCTTCCGTATACACAGTTTTGATGAAAGCCAAGTCCTTGACCATGGTGGCAGTATGAGGCAGTAATTCGCTAACCCATGCGCCATCGCCACCATTATCATACTTTTTAAAATTATAAATTGATGGTGCAACCGGAAAACGCGACTGACCGGAAGTCATAGTAGTCAACCGTTGCCCCATACGGATAGATTCAGGTAGATCAACATCAAACCAATCGGCCATTTTGGGTTTGTAATCAAACATGTCCAGCTGGGATGGTGCTCCAGACATGAACAGGTAAATCGCACGTTTGGCCTTAGGCGCAAAGTGAAGTGAACCCAAAGCCCCATTTGTGAACTGGGCTGAATCTGTCCCTTTATTAATTGCCCCGAAACTATATTCTGGCATCAGCGTTGCCAGCGCTGCTGCACCAAGCCCCATAGCTGCCTTACCAAAAAACTGTCTTCGCGTTTCAGTCGTCAGATACTCTTTAAGTGGATCCATTTATTTCTCCTTAGCCTTTGGTTAAAACTTCGTCAAGGTTCAAAAGCAAATTGGTTAACATCGTCCAGGCCG
>DTUY01000183.1 GCA_012963885.1 Candidatus Poribacteria bacterium
TCATATCTCTAAATAAGAATTATGTTATTAATAGAATTGGTTGTTACGCTCGTGCCTATATAATGATACGAATTTACTTTCAAAATCATGGTATTATTTATCTTTGGACGTGAATTTAGTTTTAAATGCTAATTAAAGGTCAAAGATGGGTCGAGACTGGTTGGTTTTTTACTCTCACTTCTTTTTAAGAAGCATTTGTTGAGTTGCTTTTTTAAAGAGCCATGATTGAGAGCGACGGAAATCGGATGTTTTGGGGAGGGGTTGGCGTAAATATTGGCTAGTTCTTCAACGGTTCTCGGCAGGTTTTGACGTTATCATCGGCTTTCAATCAAATGGCCATTTCGTCTTGGAATCCCAATACCAATTTAACCGGGTTGAACTTCCGGTAGGTTCTGTAATATCAATATGCTATCTATACGAGTTTCCTACTACTTCTACGCAACTATATCTATCGTCCCAGTAACGATTTCTTTCTTGTCTTTAATCAAGCCTTTGAGTTGAATGGTTCGAAGATGAAATTGGTGGAATCAACACTGGTTGGTAAAGCGCACTTGTTTTTGGAGTCCTTAATCCAAAAGGTTTATGTACTAGTGGTACATAATACTGTTTTCAGCAGCTCTCACGCTGAAATTGAGAAGATTAAAGTGACGTATGTAAAGGAGTTTGATAATCGCAGGTAAGTATAGAATAGTTAATTTGGAGAGCTATCGTGATGCCATCATAATAATGATGCGGTATGGCCAGAGTATCGAGCAAATAGCTAAAGACCTTCATGTTTCTGAGGAGAGATTGCTGGGTTATCTCAAATCTGAAGGTTTGTTAGAGAGACTTAATCGCAGGTCTTGGACCTACAAGACCGAGCGTGAATGAAGATGAAAGAATGCCTCAAAAGCCCTACAAATTGTTAATTAACAGATCATCAATATTGTTTGGCGAGCCTTTGATTTCAAACAGTAAATTTTGAGAGAAACCCACTATAGGAGAACTTGGTCACCGGTCGAAAACTCTATGGCGCTAATCAAGTGAAAAAGATTAAGTCGATTTAATTAATAGACAAGAAGAGGAACACTTGATAACTGATATTGACTTTTGATGATATTTTAAAGACTGAACTGATTTTTCTCTCACTCTTAATCCTCAGCCTAGTAATTTTTGGATGTATGACTCAGGAATAGAAGGATGTACGAATTGGTGATAACAGTGAACAGATTCGTTCCAATGCTGTCAATACTTTAGTAGAGATTGATGAACTAGCAATTTAAGCATTGAATGATAGGAATGATCATAGTCCTTGGGGTTCGTACAGAGTTGTTGATGCGTTGAACAATATAAATACACGTGAAGCAAAGAAGGCGTTAGATGGATATCCTGCTCGTCTCAACTAAGAGGTCAGAATGAAAACTAAATTGATAGAAGTTACAAATTTATTATTACTTTTCGCTTTTGGGGTCGTCATTATTGGGTGTGAAACCCAAGAACAGAAAAAAGAAAAAAGAACACAAAAATTCATCCTGCAGCTAAATAATAGAAACCAGAATATCGAGACTCGCGTGAATGCTGCACGAGCCTTAGGTCGGATAAATACTCCTGTAGCGCAAAGGGCATTGATTAAAGCTATTCCTACACTGATTGAGGCACTGGACAATGATGATATCAGCACACGTGCTTTTGCTGCTAGTGCATTGGGCAGCATTGGTGAATCAGCCAAACAGGCAATACCAAATCTTACAAATAACTTGAGAAATGATAGGAATGAATTAGTTCGTGGATCCTCCGCTTATGCTTTAGGACGAATGGGAAAATCGGCCCAAGGCGCGATTTCTGATCTAGTAAAGGCATTGGATGACGAAAATGAGCTAGTTCGTCAAAGTGCCACTGAGGCCCTGGGTCAGATTAACCTGCCTCAAGCAACTGAAGCATTAAAACGGCACAAAAAAGGTGCCTCAAACTAGATTCATCCTTGATTAATAGAGTATGTTAGATTGTTAATAATTATTTGTTTGGTAGTAGGTATAGTGAATAGGGATTCCAACCACAGTCTAATCATTTTTTCGTCTTTGGCAATGGGCACTACGCTCCTTGTCACTTGAAACCAAGGAGAGACTTGCTGACCTGAACGAGGGTTGAGGTTGTGAAAATTCGTTTTTGATTAATCCATTCAAGACTTTTAGTAACATCTGGTTTTATAACTGATGATAAATGCTTTGGATTGCGGGATAGATTTGAGTGTAAACTTTCATCCGTTCTTCGTATTTCTTCTGAATTTCTTCTCGTGGATGGTAAACTTGCTTGATTCGAACAAGTTGATCAACTGCTGACCGAACTGAAGGGTACTTTCCAATTGCCGTCCCTGCTAATATAGCAGTTCCTAAACAAACACCTTCCGAAACATCAAGAGCAATCACCTTTTTACCAAATATGTCTGCTTTAAGTTGGAGCCACTGCTCTGATTTTGCACCACCGCCGATTGCGCGGATTTCGTTAATTGTAACCCCCGCAGAGTCTAAAAGCATGAGGTTATGTTTGATCTCAAAGCTTATTCCTTCCAAAATTGATTTGACCATGTCCGGTTTGCTTGTACCAAGCGTTAAACCGAGTATTGCGCCCTTGGATTCAAGATCCATTTTGGGAGTTCCTGAACCGTTAAAATGGGGCAGGAGCATAATTGGTGATGGATCCTTAGGCATTGATTTCATCAAAAGATCGTAGACATCCTGGCCAGATGATGCTGCCTGTTCAATTTCGTATTGTGCGAAGTTATCACGGAACCATCGTAGAATTACACCTCCACTTGAGACGAAGCCAAGCGTGACATACATACCATCAACTACATGGGGATAGCACGAGAAGTTACCATCAATCATTTGTTGATTGAGTACAGGCTTAGAAAACACCGGTACGATACATTCAACAGTACCAGTGGCATCCATCACATCCCCTTCATCAATGATCCCCGCACCGAGTGCACCGCATGGTTGATCATGCCCACCAGTAACGCCAACGACGTTCTGTGGTAGGCCTAAATCTTTGGCGATGTCAGAACCAATTTCGCCGATTATTGTGCCTGAAGCTGCGGTACTAGAGAACATGGAAGAATCCACATTTATCATATTTAGCATTTGTTCAGACCAATCTTTTTGAATGATATCAAAAAGCATAGTACGAGCAGCAAGGGAGTAATCAACCACAGGTGGCAAACCAAGTTTATAAAACACAAAATCCTCATACCCCAAGAATTTCCAAGTTTGCTTAAAAACTTCGGGTTGGTACCGTTGGATCCAAGTTAATTTTGCAAGTGTTGTAATATCGCTTAATGGAATGCCAGTGATCTTCATCAGCTCAAGTTTACTTGCCTTTTGGCTGATTTCATTTGAGATATCAGTTGTACGAGCATCAAAACTAGTGATAGTATTTGCTAAGATTTCACCCGATTTTGATATTGGGGTGACGGCTTCTCCTTGAGAAGCAACACTAATAGCTTCAACGGGGTCATTTTTTGTTTGTTGAGCAACTGACTGAATACAATCAGAAATTTTATCCCAGACAACATGGCTATCCAGTTCAGACCAGCCGGGCTGAGAATGTAAAAGCGGATATTCACCGTAGGCTTGTGCCAAAATCTTTCCTTCAATATTAAATACAATTATCTTACATCCTGTTGTACCAACATCAATTCCTAAAAGACTCATTCGTTTCTCCTCATGTAAAGTAGGTTTGTTTTTTATGTCTAATTATCGATGGTTGGCTTTCTCTCATCAATCTCATACGCACGACCATAACTAGTGGAATCTCAGGTATGTTGTTCCACCGAACACCTGGCCTCCTCGAGCCCATCTACGACGAATCCAGTAGTAAAACATAACTGAAAGAGTCCGTGAATCAGTTGGTGGTAGTAGTACTGCGATTCTGGTTGCCCAATGATTCCCTCTGTTTCCTTCGTGAAAGGCGACAAGTACATCGACATCTTCACTCCGATATGGGTATGCTTACCCACCTCTTGAGTTTCTAGACTTTAACATCCGTGTCAGGGCTGAGAATAGCGGGGTGATTTCCAGCATATCTATGAGGTCCATTGTACAAACAGCTTTGTCGAATCGGCCAACACCCAAAGATAACAGAGCGTTGACCTTCGTTGTGTTATCTTTGGGTGTGCGCTTCCAAGGACGCTCGATGAACTTGATATTATAATCGAAAGCAACGACCTGTGCCCTGAGTTCAGCTATGTACCGGGCAAAGCAGCCAGCATCGTAGGCCATATCCAAAATGGCATCGCCGACGAAGACAGCAAGCAACCGTTCTATGGAGGGTTCAATCAATGGCGTCTGAAAATCATTCCCATCACCTATGCAGTTATCCCACCAGTGGGCGTTTGCATCCCATATCCAGCGGTTATCGTTCGTGTATTCAGGAAACTCGGACTTTTGCCGTTTCGTGGTCATGTTTTTAAGCCGACTAGTATTTAGATTTCAAAAACGTCACCGTCATGGGCAATGGCAAATGGGTAAGGCAATGATTTAAGGATCTCTTTTAAAGTCTCTTCTCCTTCACCATGCCATGGATCATGGATATGATTCAGGACGAGATATTTGATAGGGCATCCCTTAAGAATTGGTAGTGCTGTTTTAGGCAAGAAATGTGTCATTTCACAGATACATATATCAGAGGGTTCTTCACGAACAATCACAGGGAAATCGGAAAAATCTTGGCTGAGATCTCCAGTGAATACAACTTGTTTTTCGGAACTATTTAGGATAAAGGAAAAACTGACCGGTTTATTCGAACTCTTAATGTGATTGTTGCCGACAGCCTTCATGGTAATTTTATCGTCTTCAAATATTGGACCTTCTTCGATTGACTTGAGGCTAATAATCGAAGAAGGCCATTTTAGATGCATTGCTTTTAACCAACCTTCTAATTGGCTGATTGCTCTTTCTTCCGGTAAAAAAATATCAGTATGTTGATTGTCTTGTGGACGCTTCAAGAGAGATTTGATGACACCAGGTAATCCACCAGTATGATCTTCGTGCATATGGGTGATAAAAACAGCTTGTAGTTTGTGAAATTCCTTGTTAGCTCGAATCATTAGTCCATTTGCCGGTGCTCCCGCATCAATCAAATATGACACATCGTCAACTTCTACAAGCGTGGAGGAATTAAACCGATTATATGTATGGTTCCCGTGGCTTGTTCCCTGAGTCGTTATTCTCATAGACTCTCCTGTCTCTGTGTAACTCGAACGCATTTAGGTTTACGCCGTCTGGAAATACGACAAACTATATGGTTACCGGAGCATTCAGCAAAATTCGGTCAACCTTTTGTTTAGGCGGTGAATTTCGGCTGTCGTGGCGCTCGACCTCGTTGCAAGCGTAATTTCGAACCGACTAGCGGCAGGTTGATCCTTTTACCATTTTGTAAATGTGATTCCATAAATGCAAAGATTAACTCTGTACTAGCATAGGCCACTCTGATACCGCCTCGCGTCGTGGCGTTGGTATCCAACGCCTGTACAAGATCTTCAATAAGATTTTGCGTAGAACTGGAACCCTCAAATTCAGGAAAAGTATCAGGTACCAAACATCGTCGCCAACCCGGCACATCAGCTTGACGACGGAGCTGCCATTGCCAGCCATTGTTCCAACAGGTCAAGCTTCCTTTTTCACAGATAGCTTCCCATTCGCTGGCACGTGGGGATAGCATTGCATGTACAGTTACTTCATTTTCAAATTGGATTATTCCCTGACCAACTGGATCTTCATTAACAACCTCGCCACTAATAATATTATCTCCATTAGGCAGGTGAGCAGAAACCCATGTTGCAGCAACATCATTGTTCAGACGAAGAACAAGATCGAAATTGTGGCTGGCAGAGTTGAACAGGGGCCCGTTTGAATAAATAATCAAAGTTTTCAGTTTGCCAAGGTCTCCGCTATCAATGATTGATTTCATACTATCGAATCCTGGATGCCAACGACGATTTGTGCCTAAGTTAAACATCACACTGTTTTTTTCTACTGCATCTACCATAGCTTGAGCTTCTTCCATTGAGGCGGCCATCGCTTTCTCAGCGTAGATAGCTTTGACGCCATGATTAGCTGCATCAATGACAATCTTGGCTCGGTGTTCCGGTTGGGTGGCAACACTGACAATCTCCGGTTGTTCCTTTTCTAGCATCTCCCGATAATCAGTGTATTGGTGTTCTTTAGCAATCCCGTAGAGTTTACCGAATTCTCTCATGACATCCGACCGAAGATCAGCACAGGCGACCAAATCGGTTCGTTCCTCAGTTTGGAATCCTCCAGCATGTGAATACGGAGGTATGATTGCCTTGTAATCAGTAACTTCATGATCAATGAAAGCTCCCATACGACTACAACCGATAACGGCAGCACGATAAATTTTCATGTTTCATTTTCTCCGGATTGATGTTACTCTGATTACATGCGTTTGATGATAACACGGTGACATGTTATCATCAAACGGAATTCTCATGCCCTGAAAGGATCAAACCTTCCTTGATCTGGTATGCTTAGATCAAAAAAAATGATACTACTATGGAACCCAAGAATCTCATTTTCATTTTATCGGATCAACATAATCGGGATATCATTGGTGCCTACGGAAATTCCATCATACAAACACCTAATCTTGATCAGCTTGCCGAACGTGGTACTACGTTCACTAATGCTTATACCAACTGTCCTATTTGCGTCCCGGCTCGCGCATCTCTAGCAACTGGCCGTTATATACATCAAATTCGGTACTGGGATAATGCGTTTCCATATGATGGTTGTATCGACAGTTGGGGTCACCGTTTAAAACAGCAGAATTATCAAGTTGACTCCATCGGCAAGTTACATTTCCGTGGATCACATGATGATAACGGGTTTTGTCAGGAGATAGATCCGTTGTATGTAGTGGATGGGCATGGTGATGTATTAAGCTGTATTCGGGACAATCCCCCTACCCGCGATAAACGAGGAGAAATTGATAACGCGGGAACTGGTGATTCGACTTATCTGCAATATGATGCCAGCAATACTAATCAAGCTTGTCAATGGCTGGCTGAACGAAAAAACGACCAGACCCCTTGGGTACTCTTTCTGTCTTTTGTTTGTCCTCACCCTCCATATATTTCTCCGGCAGAATTTTATCAGCTTTATGCGATGGATCAGATCCCGTTTCCTGCTCAGTGGCACACAGATGAATGGCCGGATCATCCTGCCATTGAGCGATTTCGTGATTTTTTTGCTTACTCTGATCTTTTTGATGAGGAACCACTGCGAAATTTTCTTACAGCCTATTACGGTGTGTGCACCTATTTGGATCAACAGATTGGTCGGGTTTTGCAAACTATGGAAGAATGTCATCTCCTTGATACCAGCCGAATTATTTATACTTCTGACCACGGGGAATCGCTTGGTGCACGTGGTTTGTTTGGAAAGTTTACTATGTATGATGAGTCGGTTGCTATTCCTTTTATCGTGGCTGGTGCCGACGTTCCAAAGAACAAAGTGGTTGAGACCCCTATCTCTTTGGTAGATTGTTTCCCATCCATTATAGAGGCTGTTGGTGGGCATCTGGTTGAGGAAGACGGGGATCTACCAGGTAAATCTATTTGGGAAATTTCCCAAGCATCCAACCAAGATCGGTTTGCTTTTAGCGAATACCATGCAGTTGGCTCAGAGAATGCTATCTACATGCTTCGTGATAGGAGATACAAATATATTTACTATGTTGATGACCCCACACAACTCTTTGATTTACAGGTTGATCCAGAGGAGAAGCAAGATCTGTCGAATCTACCTGAGTACCAAGAGATACTCCAAAATTTTGATAGAGAACTTCGCAATATTGTTGATCCTGAAGCAGTTGATGCAATAGTTAAAGAGGATCAGAGATCAAGGATTTTCGAGAATGGTGGAGAAATGGTAGTACGTCAGCGAGGTGCATTTGACAATTCTCCAGTTCCAGGCGAGGATCCCGTTTTTCGTCGGCATTAAATGCCATACTATATTAGACCTCTTGCATAAGTCAAAGAAATAAAAGTTCGGATATTTTCAAGCCCACGTATTCAATGAATTTAGGTGCCTCTCGGCTATAGAATTCTGGTGAGTTTTACTACTTATGCAAGAGGTCTATTTAACTCGGTGCGTGCATTAGGAAAATGTGAGGTGGAAGATAATGCTCAATAACAAAAGGCATAGATCCAATGATGAATTAACAGAAGTGTCTGATCTGATATCAATAGTAGTAACATTATTTCTTGTTATGTTCGCGGTTGTAACAGGAGATGCAGAAAAATGGAAACCGTACGATGACTTTTCCCAAGGGTTTGATGCTGTTGATCAACAACCGGGAGAGGTCAAGTTTGGTAAAAAATGGATTCGTTACGTGCCGGAAGCACGATTGAAGATGGCAGTTGAAAACGGGATGCTTTTATTCAAAGTTAATGCTCCGGGTGGAAGGGATCCGGGATTTAAATTAGGGTTTGGTTGGGAAGAGAAAGATATAATTGGCATACAATTCACAGTTAAAGTAGCTGAGTTGTCCAAGGCTGGCGGTTGGTTCGGTGTTTTATGTACTGATCAAGAACCTAACTGGAAGGGTACTAATTGGGTATTTGGTGTTTCTCCGAGCCATCAGCATAACTGGGGACCTAAGACCTATTTCGGCTCTGGATCCTTTGGGAATTTTGGCGGTTGGAAAGCTTTCGCTTACAATGATATTCCAGAGAATACCAACATGTTAAGAACTTTCAGATTGATATGGAATAACAAAGCTCACCAGATGTCTATCACTATAGATCCAGGAAAAAAGACAGAATGGCACAAAGCAGATGTCCATTCTAATTCGGATCTAGGCAAGTTTCCTTGGTGGAGCATTTACCTCACTGCTGATCAGGCAGTCAAAGTGGTCATTGATGATATTCATATACAATCTGAAAGTTTGCCATATTCTGTGACATCACATAGTAAGCTAGCAATAAAATGGGCTGAGATTAAAATTAGTAATTAAGAATCTCTCTGAAATTTCACACACATTGAAGTGAAAATAACAATGTACAGAGGTGAGAATCCAATGAGTATTCTTATTCGAAGCGTTATAGTAAAAAAACTACCTGTCATCGTTTCTATAGTTTTTTATCGGTTGAAGGTGTGGCGCTGTATTGGCTCAATCCAACTGCCAAATGACAGCGGTCGACGTTAAAAGGTGAACCGTAGGCAGTCTTAGTGCGAGACAAATTCGCACTGACATGGGATGTATCAAAAGTTAGTAAATTGATAGCCTGTTTGTCAAAATTGCGAAAATGACTAAAAGTCGAGGTTTAATGTTAACGGAAATAATGTCTGCCATTAAAGTCTAAGAAAAGGCGATTTTGCGCGGTGATACCCACATCAATGCTATGAATATAATGATCAATCGGGACTATAAAAGACCTTGGTGCCAACCATGCAAGGCGCATACCAGACCCCAGGAAAAGTGGTTTTCTTTTACCTGCAAACAATGCGGAGGGAAAATGACTCGAGGCGCAATCATGTGGTCATTTTATATTGGTGTCTTGGTTTGGATCGGGTTACCAATCCTAACAGAAGACGTAGGCCGATTGGAATATGTTTTCCCCTGGTTGTTCATCCCATCATATGTGTTAATTCGGATATGGATAGCATCTAGGGGCAAATCTTGATTTGGTTATATCTAACAATGAATAATTACAGAAATACTTCCTTTTTTTATTGTCGAATTAATTACTGTGATTGCCATCGGCTACGCTGCTGGCAGTGGAGTTGATAAAAATCTACCTAAATATGGGGATGATAGCTGGTGTCTAACTACCGCTTCAAACTTGGAATGGACCTTCAAATGACAGGCTTGCCTCTGAATGGGGCTTTGTCTTTGGCGGAGGAACTCGGTGCAAAGTACGGATGGTTTGGCGATCTGCACTGGGCTGTCAGTGAAGTAACTGACGCTACAATTAATGGGATAGGTGAGTTAGCCGCTCGGCATGGAGTTAAACTGTTTTTAATCGGTGCAGGAGGTGCCTTTAGTAAAATCCACTTGGCTGACTTGGTACTGGAAACGCTACCAGATCAGCCAGAATTTCGACGGGATTTTAACCGCCTCATTCAGACCATGCAGGCTGCTAACCGACTCGAGGTGGATTCGGTTTTGGTATACACATTCGCTTGGCCTGGTGAATACTCAGCAGGTAAGCCAACTTGGCCGATGCGTTGGCTGACACGTGGTGGTGTCATTGCCAATGTCGACATGGAGAAGTTACTCAAAGTTTTCTCACTGGTAGTGGAGCAGGCTGAGAAATATAATATCAACATTGTCCTTGGGAATTTGCCTTGGCATTACACCAACACAACCAGCCATTGTCGGCAATTGATTGAGCAACTTGGTTCAAAGAGAATCAAGATTATGTGGCATCCGTCTGACAATCTAACCTCTGGTGAGTCAGACTCGGCGACGGCGGGCTTCATTAACGTCCGTCCCTTTCTTCATTCGCTTCATGTCAAGGATCTGCGTGTCATTAATGGCCTGAACCTCAATTTTGAGTACTGTCCCATTGGTGAAGGGGATGTCGACTACCTGACCGTGCTACGTAATCTCCGCGATCACTGCACTGATGCAGTTTTTGCAGTAGCAACTCACTTTACTCTGCCTGATGCAGACGGAGCGGACACAATGCGAATCAACTTTTCCAATATCAAATCCCTTATCAGCCAAGTAGAGGCTGGTAGATAAAAGCAATCTACTTGTTGTCAGAAAATATAGGGGAATATTAGGTGGATCAACAGGGCCAAGCGGTGGTGAAAAATCAGATTGGCGTACTCCGACCGTCTATCTGGTATTTTTCAGTAATGCCTTTGTCGTTTGACAATCCCTAGGTGCTGATTCCACAGGTTTTCCTCTTTCTGCGGGCCGCCGTCCATATTGTAGAGTTGGCCGAGCACTTCCTCGATTGGTCCAGCCTCCTGAACCTATTCCCTGAATCATCTTCTATTTATCCTGCCGAATGGCAAAGATGCCCCCAATGGAATGATGTATGATTGCTTCCCGAATCGGTTTGGACAATTTTCCTTAGTACAAAGCTAGAAGAATATTGTGGCTATCTTCACCTGCATTTCCAGGCAGGTCAAAGCCAAGAATCTTTGCTACTGTTCCTATCAGATCTGTCAGGAAAATTGGCTCTTGACTGATTGTACCGGCAGGAATCATCGCTGGCCACCGTGCCACAAATGGGATTTGGTGTCCACCATCCCAGATGTCGGCTTTGATTCCATAATAAATGTAGCTTGGATATGACCAAACCTTCAATTTGATGGACGAAATCGCCATGAGCGCTCACCTGACTTTTGCCGATGAATTCAGGGGCAGGCACAATTGGCGTGTGGGGGACCGGTTAGCGGGAAATACAGGAAGAATGGAGACCTACATTCGTTTTTGGATTGGGTGTTGATGTATTCAACTGCCCGACTGGTTAGATCAGGTAGAATTTGAACCAGATCCCAACCTTCGAGCATCAGGCTAAGATTACCAAACATGGCGTCTGGATTGGACCTGGTTGAAGTGCCGACCGACCGGTCATTTTCGATATAACAATAGGGAGAGTAATTGGGAATAGCCGTTCCAAAGTAGTAATCGAAAACACGGGTTGTGGGTCCTCTTCCAATCGGCTAGCTGAAATCTATATCTTCTCTAGTGCTGCCAGGTTCGGGCACTGTGCCATCTGCTTTCCTCCAATTCCAGTCGAGATGCCATTTGCCGACACAGGCTGTATGGTACCATGTTCTTTGAACGGAGCAGGCACAGTGAAGCATCCATCTTCAATCAGCGTCTGGTCAAACGGCCTCAGTACCCCCTGTTTTTACCGTGATTGCCAGCAGTAACGATCAATTGAGGCTCCCTATCGGGTCGGGGTGCAAACTGCAGAGGGCGAATGAGTAAGTCAAATCGCCATAGCCCATATCGTTTGCCATGATCCAGACGATATTTGGCTTAGATCTATCTTTATTCTCTAACATCTTCCCTCTGTAATCCATTAACAGTGATTCACCTAACCATGCTTCATCTCCAATCTTAGCTAAGAGCAACTAGGTGATTAAACTGTGAATCCCAATCTAGAATTTCTAGCTGTTAAAATCTTGTTCTGATAATTGAATCTAAATTTAGACTCTTTATATGTGTAAATTGAAATTTGCTTTTGATACCATGAAACTTAACAAATCTAATTTTAGCATAACTCCAGAATGATTTAATTCTATTAGTATCAGATTCCCTTCTGACAAGTCCATTATCTACATGCTGAACTTCAAAATGCTTATTACATTTAACATCTATTAAACTATTAGACCTCTCGCATTAAGAGTAATTCTTTATAAATATCCAAATGTTTTCTCAGAAAGATGTGACCTCGTTACGCGCTCGTTTTTCCTATGATAACAACCAGTTTGATATCTTACTAAATGTGCTAAACTAGCTTAACCTTTTCATTAATTCCAATCTTGTATGGTCGTATCATTTTTTGATGTTAGGGCACAGGGGAAGAGTACACATATGCCATCAAATAGGAAAAAGCTTATGTTTGTCTTAGTCTGATGAGGCTCCTGACTTCATATTAGTGGGATACGTCGCCAATTGTTCCCTAGCTATGCTGGAGGAAAGCAATGTGTTGGATATAAAGCGTTATTGAATATTAAAGATATCAATGGGAAATCAGTTTAAAGAAATCCGTCTACGTGCCTTCATACTCGGCTTATTTCTTTTGTCGTTGAATGCTCATTGGACGCTTGTGCTAGAATCAATATGGTATGCGTGGCCGACCGATGCAGTTCCATTTTCGACGGTTATTGTACTTATTTTTTTCGTTGGGATTTTAAATGTGCCATTTCAAAAACTGTTCCCTAAGATCGCGCTAAATTACGGTGAAATCATTACGCTTTACATCATGATGTCAATATCATCTGGAATAGCAAACTGGAATATGTTGGCTGCCGCTATTCCTCTTGCAGGACATGCTTTCTGGTTTGCAACACCTGAGAATGAATGGAAGCAACTGATTTGGCAATATTTACCTGATTGGTTAACAATTTGGGATTATCAGGTACTTCGAGATTATTACGAAGGTAAATCATCTTTCTTTAGTAGCCAGTATGTTCGAGTTTGGGCTTGGCCCATATTAGCCTGGACAGCATTCTCTTCCGTGTTTTTCGGTACCATGGTATTGATTAGCGCTCTTTTACGAAAACAGTGGGTTGATCATGAACGTCTTACTTTTCCGGTTATCCAGATGCCAGGAGCAATGATGAATCCTCAATCCGGTTTCTTTCAATCCAGATTGATGTGGATAGGATTTGCTATTTCGGGTACGATCGTGCTGATTAACAGTATGCACTTCTTTTTTCCGCAGATACCTTATGTTCCGGTTAAACGCCAGCATATTGATCATTTTTTTGCTGAAAAACCTTGGAGTGCCGCTATGCCGATGAAGATATCATTCTATCCGTTTATAATTGGCCTTGGCTTTATGATGCCACTGGATCTCTGCTTTTCAGCTTGGTTTTTCTATATGTTGACACGAATCGAATTAGTTGTTATTAATGCGACAGGAATCCGAACAAGCTCAGGATTCCCTTACTTTCACCAGCAGATGTTTGGTGCTATGCTAGTTGTTTTCAGTTTTTATCTGTGGAACGGACGTCAGCATTTCAAACACGTTATCATCCAAACAATTCATGGGCCAAGCCAGAAAGATGCTTTGGAGCCTTTGTCTTATCGAACAACTGTTATTGGGATACTTCTTTGTTTTACCTTTATGATATTCTTTTGTGTTTGGATGGGAATGTCGTTATGGTTTGCAATTGTCTATTTGCTTCTGTTTTATGTTATTGCTGTCACAATTACCCGAATTCGTGTTGAATTGGGACTTCCAGTTCACGATTTTGAGGGGATGGACTGTAGAACAAACCTTCCGTTGATGTTTGGATCCCGCAATCTGGGTGCAAGAAATTTGGCTTCAAGTATGATGTTCAAATGGGCAGAGACAGGGGATCTTAACCCTCATCCAATGCCACACCAACTTGAGGGATTCAAAATGGCTGATCAGGCTCATGCAGACCGCCGACGTTTTATGATAGCAATGCTTTTGGCTGTTGTCTCGAGTTGTTTTATAACGTTCCTTTCAACCTTGATGACGTATTACAAAATTGGTGCTAATTCATCCTATTTGACACGATGGTATGGGAGTAGTCCATTCAATACTTTGCATCGACATATTACCTTGCCTCAGGCACCAAATTTGGGGGCGATTTCTGCGATGGGAATTGGTGGAATCGTTGGCTTTTTGCTGATGATTTTGCGGGCAAAATTAATCTGGTGGCCTCTTCACGCACTCGGTTATATTTTGTCTGATAGTTGGGCTATGTATAATCTGTGGAGTTGTGTTTTGATTAGTTGGTTACTAAAATGGGCGATTCTAAAACGGGGTGGTTTAAAAGCCTTCCAATCGGCGCTACCCTTTTTCTGGGGATTAATCCTAGGAGACTTCATCGTAGGAGGTAGTTGGTTGGCAATTGGCGTGATTCTTGATCTTAGGCAAATTTATGTTTTTTACTTATAATATGAAATTATGGAGGTATCCACATTTTTGTTTCTCTAGCTGTTCTATTCGATTCTGGAACGCTATGTAGTCTTTGTCCGCTGAGAAGCGCTGGCCTACTAAGAATTTCTTGTTCAAGTGGTGTTGATGTGAGACTCAGAACCGACGCGCGTTCCAGCCATAAACCGAAGCGGAGTTAGAAGCGGTTAAGCACATGATGTTATGAGGGGGCACTATTGTGTTCTCAGGATCGACCTATTACGTTTACCAGAACGGTCAGATGCGTTGCGGTTTAGTTGCCTGTCAGTTTACCTATCCGATGTCAATCCTGGGAAACTGCGCTTTCTTTCTGGCAGGCATAAAGTCACTTTCCCTTATCCTGAGGGTCTTCGTATGCACACACTCGATACAGATATTGTTTATCAGGTCAATGTCAAGGCTAGGGTATCTGATGATTCTCAACGAGGTTACTATCCATGATGCTCAGCCCTAGAAGGGAAAGAGAGCGAGATGCTGCGTTCTTTACCAATATATTCCCAAGTACCTGAATTATGACGATGACGGTGAGCATTACGAAATCAGTTATCCGGAGTGGAGTTCTGAGTTAACCGAAGCTCAACAGGTCGATCAAGGATGACGGCACCACCATCGCATTGCCCTAGTGGGGAGGCAGATCCTCTTAGCGTCCCTGATTCACTACAAAATATTGCAGCGTCGGTTGCCTTTCCAAACCAATCGTTGTTCCAATTTGATGGGTACTTGATGCAACTAATCCAGTCTGGCCGCCATCACCCAAAACGGTTGTTGCCCAACTTCGTAGTCTTGTAGTGCATATAACTCGCCGGTCGTCGCATCCACACGATAGGAGGTCATTATGTTGGCTCCCTCCCCAGCACAGTACAGGTATTGACCCGTTGGGTCAATGTTGAATGATCGGGGACTGGCTGGAACTGGAAAATGACCGAACGGACTCAATGTTCCAGCAGTATCGATATTGAATCCCACAATGCTGTCGTGACCACGGTTGGAAGCATAAACCCATTTC
Organism: Candidatus Poribacteria bacterium; assembly: GCA_012963885.1. Taxonomy (GTDB): domain Bacteria; phylum Poribacteria; class WGA-4E; order WGA-4E; family UBA9662; genus UBA9662. Next base: position 15,648 of record DTUY01000183.1, read on the forward strand.
CCCTTTGGGTGTACTTCTACATGGGCAGTGGCTCCGCCCCCTGTATAGTCCGATGGCAAAGTCGAGATATTCTGGAAGATCTCAAGAGTACCATTTCTCGCCTCGTAGTGATGAGCAGTTACTGTGTTGCCCTGTTCGTTGACGATATAAGCGACGTCCCCTTGGGGCCGGAAACAGATATGGCGTGGGCCGGTTTCATCGTCAGGCGGCTCAAGTTCGGCGGGATCATTGGCCGTGAGCAGGCCAGACTCACTATCGAAGCGGAATTGGCAGGTCTTATTGGTCGGACAGACATGCGGCACAAAGACGAAGCGATCCCCATCCACCGCGTGAATGGCGTGAGCCTTTTCGCCAGTATCGATATACTGCACTAGTTTCTCAATTGTACCATCGTTACCCAGCCGATGTACTGTAACCCCACCATCTCCGTAGTAAGCGGTAAGCAGGAAACGACCTGTGCAGTCTGTAGTCAGGTGGGCCGGAATGCCGATGCTCGTATCTACTTTATTGATAAGTGCCAATTGGCCTGTGTTTGTGTCGAGACGAAAACTGGCCAATGTCGTGGATTCAACATGAGCTACTAACATCACTTTTCCAGACGGGTGCAAACAGAGTGCACCCGAAGGTCCATAGGCGTTATTGGCTGTCCACAACTCTAGTGTTCCCGAGTCGAGGTCCAAGTTGTAGCATTTGATTTGTTGGTCTCCAGTTAGCGAGACAAAGACCACACAACGATTATTATTTTTCATTATATTACTAAGCTCCTTTTTGGCGCAATTTACTGCAATTTGCTATTATCCAGACGTTGCGCTTAGAATACGCCGCGTTCCATTTTGATTTTCTGCCTCGTAGTACAACCGACAACGGCCATCGTCAAGGTTGATTACGCAGGGTTCTGAGACCATTCGGCAGTCCAGCGGACGATCGAGGTCTAAAATTGGACCCGCGTCCTTGATGAAGTTCAACCCATCTGGGGAAGAGGCACTGAAAATACCACCACGAATCTTGTCGCTCCAACCCGAATAGTATATGCGATAGCTACCATTTGCTAGGCGAATTACCTCCGGTGCATAAACTGCGTATGATTCACGTTCTTCGCTCTCTTGCGCAATACGAATACTCGGCTCCACCTCGAACCACAGTCCATCACTGGAGATGGCACTAATTATGTGGTTCTGTGCACCGAGTCCCGTCCGCATTGGGTACGAGTAGTGGTGAAAGTACAGTCTGTATTCCAACCCCGTCGGTTTGTCGGGAGACTCCACGTGGATGCATCTCGGTGAGCCGAATGACCATTCAGAATTTGCTACCCGAACTCCCTCTTCCGGTTTCCATTGTAGTCCATCCGTCGATATTGCACTGAGGACCACCGTCGGTCTGTCACTTACTCTAGCCTCGAAGTACATTCTCCAGCGACCATCGGGTAGTGGGATAACATCAGGACAGAGTACTCGATGCGTGGCGTTAGGTTCATGAACGTCGATCCTGATGCCGGGCTCTTTCGTCCAATTCAGTCCGTTTCTCGAGACAGCACTGAGAATGTAGCCTCCTGATACATCTATCACACGGCCGGGACCGAGACCGGTGTAGTACATACGAAAACCTCCCTCCGGCAGTCGCACAACATTGGGCGTCAGAATGCTCATCGAGTCGAGTGGTGTGTCAGGCCCAATGGAGACTTCCAGATCCTTTACCCATATTAACCCCGGATCGTCCTTAATGTAGTGAACAGACCTGATGCCCGTGAAATCAGTGTTCATGATTAGTCGCTTTCCATTTAGTCTCGAATTGTTTGTTCTGTGTTGATTGACTCGTTACCAAAACTGAAGGGAGTAGTGGGTTTTAACAAGTTTATAACGTCCGCTCTATCCTGATTTTGTCAGGTATTCCTCAAGACTCATAGCCTGCTAATTTAGTGGGTTGTCAAATTTTGGCTAATTTATAAATGTCTATTGGATTTTTCGAATGTGTGGATGGAAGAATCAGGCTCTTTTAGTTTTTGGGGATTGTGAACTATTGAAAGTGAAACAACATACCAAAACATTTGCGTCGAGCCGATCAACTCGGCATTATACAGGATTTTTCTTATAACCCTCACCAGGAATTGTTATTTTTTTGTATTGTCTCCACCAGGTTTGGTAGAAGGAAATACCATGCCATTTGACAATTATATGGCTGGTTAGAAAAGTCTGCAAGCGTAAATTATCTCAACAGTGCCTTCACGTCCAAAAGCGACTTCAATGGGACCTGATAAAATCCTATTGATGCATTGTTCCCTCCACACCGCACGAAAAGCCTACATCAACTGGATTAGGGGTGATACATTTTAAACGTATGTAAGAGGAAATAGGCAACTGTGGGGTAGAAGAGTTACCCATCTTGCAGTCAATGAGAATGTTGTAGATTGCCGTGAAGATCGGTTTTTCAAGTTGGACAACAGCCGACACGTAACATGCCGATGGCACTACGACCACTGGTGACGGTGTGTTGCTCGTCAGCATCAGGTTTCCTTGGCGTTGTCATCTATCTTCTCCCATTAGGGAAAATTCAGACGGGATTTTCCAATTGAATTGGCAAATCCAAAAAGATATACTAAGGCTGAATTGATGTTAGGCGAATAACTAAATTAAGACAAAATCAGGCATTTTTGGTGCCGTATGTAAGAGATGCATCAGGAGGAAAGCTATGAAAGAGACCATAATTCCCAAGATTGCTCCTGACGAAGTTATCGATTTTATGAACATTGACTCGACGGACTTCGGATCATTCACTTTAGCACAGCGGATTCGTCATTTCGAGGTGGAAGGCTATATGATGCTACCCGATGTGCTGGGTGCTGAGCACATCGCAAAGCTTAAGAAGGAGCTTTCTAACGCTCTTATGCGTCCTAAACCATATAGCGAGTACCAGACGACTGCAGCTAAACAACCCCAATGGATTAGCCGCACCGTGGCTGGACTCATTGGACATCCACCGGTGATTGAGTTTCTTACCGAATTGATGGGTCCAGATATTGTATTTACCCGAGGTTTCTTTCAACGCACCCATCCCGGCTCACCTGGTATCTCAATGCACACCGATGGCCAACCTCACGGATCGTCAATCTTTGATTATGAGGGTAGTTCTCCACGATTGCTGCGTGTGCTCTACTACCTCGATGATCTCATCCCAAAACGGGCACCGCTTCGACTCATCCCGCGGAGTCATATTTCCTTCCATGCACATGCCAGCCCGTACGTGCGCTACAAGTCCCATCCTCAAGAGATTACCCTGTGTGCCAAAGCCGGTTCGGCGGTCGTTATCCCTAGCACGCTGTTTCACGCCACGCACCCGAATACCGATGGTTCACTTAGAGAGCTCATTCAGTTTGGTTATCGACCCGCTTGGGCGGGCCCCATTAAGCCGATGAAGGAATGGGACCCTAAATTGGTTGCCGATGCGCCTGAACAAGCCAAGCCATTTTTGCAGAGCCTCAATACGACTGGTGGAGTTTGGGAATTAGAACATAAGCCGAAGGGGATGAGGACTGAAGCGCAAGGTATTGATCCAAGTCGTTGGAGCGATTGAACTATATACCTTAGCTCTACTTTATATTAAAATCCGCCTTTTGCCTAATCAGGAAGGTGGAAATCTAGAGGCATGTTGCAAGGGTTAGTTAAAAGCTAGATTCGCAAGTCGATTAGAACTGGCACCAAAACTTCTACCGTCATTTGGGCCACAGCGGAAGTCTAGAATATAAGCAACAAAAGTTGAAATTATGCTATGAAAAGATGAGGTGGCGGTTTTCAAAATCGGATTTAGTCGACTATTATTAGAAACAAGGGAGTGTCACATGCCAAAAAAGAGTTTGAAACAATGTATCCATGATGGGGAAATCATTATTGGTAGAGGAGCCTCAATTTTGACAGAGCCGGATCAACTTAGATCCATTCTGGATAAAGGCGACTTCGATTACATTTGGATTGACAGCCAGCATTCTGCGTTTAATGAGGAGCGATTGGTTAACTTCTGCAATGTGGCTGACGAATTCGATATGCCAGTTCAGTTTCGGATTAATCACGCTCGTAGTGCTTACCTGATTGGCAACTATCTAGATCTAGGACCGATGGGCATCGAGGTTCCGCAAGTGGAGCTAGAATCAACTGTTGACGAAGCCATCGATGCCTTTTACTATCCGCAGTTTGGTAAACGGAGCTGGGGTGGTGCGTCTCGGAAAGTTGCGCCAGAACACCATGGGCGTTTAGAGTACGCCCAATGGTGGAACGAAAACGGTGTGCTTTGGGTGCAGATAGAGTCAATTGGCTCAGTAACCAACGCAAGGAAACTGGCCAAGCCAGGGGTTGACTGTCTCTCTTTTGGCCCCTCAGACTTGAGTTTTAGCATCGAAAGTTACCCGAACCATTTTTTGAAGACGGTTGATGACTGTGCTCGTCATGTAGCGGAACAGCTTAAAGGGACCGGCGTTGCCGTCTGCCTCCGAGGCGTTGCATCAGAGGATCAGGGTAGATACGTCGATATGGGCGTTACCATGTTCCTCTAGTTTCTAGGCAACTGTCTAGCTTCATTAACCAATTTGTAGTAACACAGATAATTATCAAAGCTCTGTTCCGAACAGAAAGTGCTGTATATCACCATGATTAGCGAAATGTGCTATTGTGTCCGGATAGAAACATATTTTGATTTTTAATTAAGTCTTTGAAGATGCTTATTGTCTTGGGTCTATGAGATGGAACTATAAGCATCTAAAACGGTATGGATTGGCTGAAGCTAACTGTTTAAGAGGAAAAAGATAGATTGAAAGTAGGTGTTATTGGTTGCGGTTTTTTTGCCCAGAATCACCTTGCGGCGTGGCAAGCCATCAAGGAAATTAGTTCGGTGATTGTTTGTGACCAACAGGTCGAGCTAGCAGAAGCGGCAAAGACTCAATTCGGGGTCCGCCAGGTTTATGATGAGGCGGAAGAAATGTTGGCAAACGAAGACCTTGACTTTGTCGACATTGTAACGACACCGTCTTCACACCGTTTGCTGGTGGAGATGGCTGCTCGATATGGACGGCATGTGATTTGTCAGAAGCCACTTGCTCCGTCGATAGAAGATGCAAAAGCAATGGTTGACGCCTGCAAATTAGCTGGGGTTACCTTGATGGTTCACGAGAACTTCCGCTGGCAAGGGATCATTCAACGAGCCAAGCAACTTATTGATTCAGGTAGGATTGGTGATCCATTCTTGGCACAGATTTCTTTCCGCACGGGATACAACGTTTATTCCAATCAGCCGTACCTGGCTGAGGATGAACGTCTGGTGCTTTACGATATGGGTACCCATATCTTTGACTTGGTTCGGTTCTTCATGGGTGAGGTATCAAGCTTATACGCCCAGACTCATCAGGTAAACCCTGACATTCAAGGTGAAGATGCAGCTACCGTCCTACTATGTCACGCGGCTGGAGCAAGTGTTGCCGCGATGAACTATGTATCGGCAGTCGAGCACGACGAGTTTATACAAATACCCATACGGATCGAAGGGAGCCATGGTTCACTAGAGATTCGCAGGGATTATCAACTTAATGTCGTGTCGAACAAGCAGATGACACCATACCACGTTCCTCCAGTACACTATTCGTGGGGAAGTTCACTCGGTGGAGCAGTTATGGAGAGCGTGGTAAACATCCAGAAACACTGGGTTGAATGCCTGAATACTGGTACTGAGCCACATACATCAGGAGCAGACAACCTCAAAACACTCGAACTGGTGTTTGGTAGCTATGAGTCAGCCGCAAAAAGCATAGTTTGCCATATCCGATAAGGTTTTTTTGATGAATGAATGCTTGTCTGGGGAAAAATTGTGGTCAATTGCAAACAATTTAGATTTGCAAGGTAGCACATTCTACCAAATGACCTATTCTATCTAGTGTTCTAACTAAGGTTAACTTCTAGTGGATCAGATAGTCAAAGTTACTGCTGGGGCAGCATGAATCGGCAACAGAAACTAATCGTTAAATCAAGATCCCACCGCCCTGAACGATGGCTAACCATTCGTGTCTATGGAAACATTTTGTACACTACCGGCGCTTGGGGGAGTGAAAGCGTGCGATTGTCAGATGCCAATCCCTTGAAAGAATCGCACGTAGATAGCTGGATGAAAGACTGTGCAGAACATGGTGTAACGGCAGTACTTTGGCAGTCCAACTGCGGTGGTACCGTTACTCATCCAAGTCCTGTTTTTCCACTTGCAGGTCTGCCATTACCTCCTCACAACGATGCATGGTTGCCGGTCTGGGGGTTTTTGGGTGGTCAGGTACGAGCATTTGATACATTAACGGTCGGCATTGCTGCGGCGCATAAGTACGGACTTAGGCTTGTTTATTCATTGTGTCTTTGGGATTTTGTTGATAGTCCTTTCGAAGATAGTATATTTCATCCCAACCTGTGGATGCTTTCTCGCAACGGTGAACCGTTTTTCGGAGTTCCCTGCTATGCCGAACCAGAAACACAGGAACTGATGTTAAAACACGTTCGGGATGTGTTAGATCGAGGAGTTGATGATTTGGCAATTACTTTCTTCACGCATGTCCAGCATCAGGGAACTGATCGTCCCAATCATTATGGGTTCAATCCTTCGCTGGCGGAGGCCTACAAAAAAAAGCACAATATCGACCCTCGGCAAAGGTCCTTTGATGAATCTAACTTAGCCTCAGTTATTGGCGATACATATACTGGATTTCTTCGTCGTTTGCATAAAGAAACCAGCCAGCGGGGACAGCGACTGATTGCGTGTACCACGCCTGATGGTCAATGGGGTTGGGGCGGAAGCGGAGGTCAACAACTATGGGACTGCTACAATGACAGTGGTTCAATGCCTGTCATCGCGCCAAATTGCAGCATCGAACTTCAGTGGCGACAATGGGTACAGGAAAAAATCGTTGATGGCTTATTGGTCTCGGTGCCTCCAGCGGATTCGGTTATCCAGTGCCAGAAAATGCGAAGCGAGACCGACGTGCCGATCCTATTATGGCGAAAAGTTGACCCTGCAGTAACATCAGATCAATTTTCACTTTTCGAAGATGAAGCGATATTTGTCGGGGAAAAAAAGGTGGATGGGTACGTTGTCCACGCTATGTTCATCTGGATGAAAAATGCCCCTCGATTTGGTGATTATCCTCCGAAATTGTGGCATCTGATTCGGTGTGCGACTGGCGAGAACTCAGTCCATATGGTATGACTAAACCGTAGAATGCCGATGGCTTGATGTACGAAGGATCAAGAAGCTTACGGTAAGTATTGTCTAATATCCCAACGAAGATACTGATAGAAATAGCAACTGATGTCGTCATCAACGATGTGGTGGATTACATAATTGATGGACAGAAAGACCATCATGGTGAGTTATACCTCAGACTTGCCATATGAAATCTTATCTTTATCTAGAGGTGAAGATTGATGTTGCCTTAAGAGGTAACGTTCGTCATTTCTATGGTGTTGGCGAACTCTCTAATATATCAATCTTATGTTTCAGCCTGATATCCTTCAAGAGCGCGTTTTTTTCGCTGGGTGCCTCGATGTTTGGACGATTCGGAATATGTATTTGGTGTTCACGGCTGAAAGCCATTCGTCATTTCGCACAGGGTATCTGAAACAGATTTCTAGTGGCTATAGTGTATTTTGACCTACAGGGTGTGCCTAGAAAAATCTCAGTATGATCGCCAGTTACAAGGTTTTTAATTGTACATCTTGGTTCTAAGATTGAACCATACGTGATAGATTTGGCCGAGATTGCCAACGAAGCCGCTCATATATTTGTAAAGCGGATGTTTTTTCCAAGGAGAGCTCTTCCAAGTGAATGTTGAGGCGAGGAAATTAATCATGATTTTTGTCCTTTCTATTCAATATAGTGGCCGAGTTTTCGACTTTCGTCCAAAAGGGACAAACAAGCATCAGATCAATTCAAGTCACGAACACTGTATAATTCAGGTTCTATCAACTTCATTTTCAGAATGCTATAATTAGTTTTCAGGTACAGCGTGTTTGGATAAAGGATTAAACTTATGTTGTTCCATGCTATCCATCATTGCACTCATAAAACCTGCTCCACACATAAACCAGAAAACCTTAAGCTTTTCGTCGAGGTATGGTCTTACCTAATGTCTGATAGGATACATAGGTTTATTTAATAAATTCATCATAGGGATCCTATACCTATTTGCCAAAGTTGAAGGAAGCCAGTTTAGTAACTGTGTTGCTTAGTATAGTGAATGTATTCGCTTTCCATGTAATTCGCTTGTCCATTCTGCTACCTTTTCTCTTATTTTCTGGTTGTCAGTCACTACAAGAAGCTCAGATGCTGCGACAGAAAAAGATAAAACAGCAGATGATACAGAAAATCAGTAGGTTAAACAAGATATCTCCTGATTATTTCTGGGCGGAGGAAGAGATTCATAAATCAGTCAATCAATACCGAGTGTCGTTGGGATTGAATCCCTTAACTCTCAATGCTGAAATATCGGAGGTTGCCAGAGAGCACAGTAACAACATGGCAAACGTAATTGTTCCGATTGGGCATCAAGGATTCCGGGAACGGGTTCAGCAGATTCGAACTACTTTTAGTGTAGTGTCTTCAGCAGAGAATGTGGCATGGAACTTTAGCTCCTTGGAACCGTGCTATGTCGCGTTTAGGGGGTGGGTCAACAGCCCTGGACATCAAAAGAACATGGTGGGTGACTTTAACTTAACCGGAATAGGGGTGGAACTGGGAGATAACGGCAGTTATTATTTCACCCAGATTTTTATCCGAACTCCTTAATAAGTGTCTGGATTTAAGGTTGTTTCACCACCTATCTGGCTCAAGATTATCTCATTTAAGGAAGCATACCGGATTCCGGTCAAATGGTTGTGGGTAATAACCGCATTTGATTCAGTTATTTGCAAGAAATCGACTTTGAGGTCGGGGATATTCACTTTCAACAGTTCCAATACATGTTAGAATCGGGGAAATAATCAATAATCCATCAGGAAATACCCAAATGGACAAACTACGGATCGCCTTAATTGGAACAGGTAGACGTGGTTCCAGTACCTACTGCCCAATCATTTCCAAACTTAATCAAGATCTTGAATTTGTTGCCGTTTGCGATCAAAACGAAAAGTCAGCCAATGAAACAGGTGAACAGTATGGTGTTCCAGCTTATATTGATATCGCCGAAATGCTGGAAAAAGCTAACCCGGATATCTGTGCTATTGTTGTCACACCAAGCAATAATCACATTCCAGGCATTTTGTGCTCAGAGTATGGTGTCAGCTATTGTACGGAAACACCGATTGATACAGATCTCGGCTGGGCAGACAAAATGATCGCCTCGGCTGAGGAGAACGGAACCAAGATTGAGGTCAACGAAAATTATTATCGTGTTCCAACCGAGCGAATTAAAGGCGAAATGATTCTTGCTGGTGTATTCGGAAAAGTTCATATTGCTTACAATGATTTTCGGGGACATGGATATCACGGAATCGGTCTGATCCGAAGTTATGTTGGGTTTGATAATAAGCCGGTTCGTGTAACAGGATTTCGGAAAAATTATCAGGTACAAGAACACACATGGCGAAGAGGTCAGCCAACACGGGATTCTGAAGATTGGCAACACGTCATAGTTGAATTCGCTGATGGTGCGATTGGCGTGTTTAACTTTAGCAGTTTGTCTTACGGTTCGCCACTTCGTGGCTTCAACGGCACCAAGTTTTATGCCGAACGTGGAATGTGTTTCCGAGATGAAGCTATCATTCTTAATCAAATGGCTGATGAACAACAACCAATTACTATTACTCGCAAAACCAATAGTATTGATGGATTCGATACACTAGCTGCGTTGGTGGCTGATACTGAGCCGGAGATTGTTTGGGAGAATCCTCTTCAAAATTATCCGCTGAGTGATGGCGAAATTAGTGTTGCCTCGGAATTAATGAGTATCGCCAACGCTGTGCGAAACGACGTCGATCCAGAATATGGTGCCTTCAACGGTTGGAAAGATCGCCAGATCGATGTAGCCATGGCACAATCATGGTCGAATAACGGCGAACCTGTCGATTTTCCGTTTGACTACGAATCCAGATAAAAGGATACAGTATCAACTGAGGTTCGTACTGGGGGTAGCAGGAATACAACAAGAAATCCAAGCTGCAATAAGCATAAACCTAACGGGGATGGGAGATGGACTTTTTGGTTACTGGAATTTCGACGATGGTACAGCCAAAATCTTATTCCTAATCAATAGAAAAGAGGAAGAAATATCTACAAAATGATAATTATTTGTTTAGTGTTGGCTTAATCATTGGAGAATAATTATGAAGTTTCAGACTTTTGTATGACTCTTTCGTCTGATTAAGGGCGAGCATCTATCATGCTTCTCGGTTTATCCATCCATGCTTCTGCAAGTAGTGATCACAGGTGTGTGTTCCTACAACAGAAAACATTATCCTTATTTGCTCCGTGCATACCCCTGTCGTGATTTGTGCCTTGGGTTTTTACAGACAACATAGATTCTTCTTTTTCTCCGTACAATTTTACAATTAATACATCTTTTCTTGACTGATGATTGAACTTTCATTGCTTCCTCTTCTTAATTAACATGGTTAGGAGTTGCTATGGGGAACTAGGCTATGCAATAGATGGTGGCTTAGCGCCGAGTGCATACCAGACGTAGCATTCATCCCATATAGATTTCTCTTCAATAACTTTGTCATCAGAAAACCATCGAAAATACGCTGGATAATAGCTTCGTTATCTTCTTTCACTAACCTTAATTATACACTAGACCTCTTGCAAAAAGAGAGAAATGTTAGAATTGAAGGATGAGATACCAACAGATAAAAGATCGATCCGAGTCAGATTTCAAACGGTTAACAGGAGTTAGAGTTGATGTTTTCCGACAAATGTTGCAAACCTTGTTCTCTCCAACCAACAGGGGAAGACCAGCCAAGCTAAGTTGTAGCGACCAACTGCTGATGACATTGATGTATTGGAGGGAATATCGAACTCAGTACCACATCGCCCAAGCCTATGCGGTCAGCGAGTCTACCGTTTGCCGGACCATACAACGAGTTGAAAATAGGTTGATCCAATGTCGACAGTTCCGACTGCCGAGTAAAAGAGAGTTGCTTGAAAGCCAAACCAACATCCAAGGGGTCATAGTAGATGTCACCGA
>DTUY01000184.1 GCA_012963885.1 Candidatus Poribacteria bacterium
AACATGGTGGAGTAAACACCCCCGGTGGCTGGCTGGGACGATTTCTTCGTGCTCGACCTGGAATAAGGGTCGGACCGTTGTCTGCTGTGGCTTTCGGTAAATCAATGCCTGAGTGCTTACGCGGCGCGCCGTCGGCTACAGCACTGCAATCACTGGATGATTTCTCATTGGGTAGCAACATAGGCCAATTCATCGAACAATTGGAATCCCTCTATAGTCGTTGGGGGAAAGACGTAGCCTTGCAGAGCGCTGGCATGGACACGATCAAAGCTGTAAGGCGCATAGAGAAACTTGACCGAAAGTCCTATCAGCCTGAGAATGGCGCCGAGTACGGTGACCATCCTTTCTCTCGCGGCCTGAGCCAAGTTGCCCAACTCATCAAGGCCAAGGTGGGATTGGATGTGGCCTCGGTAGACCTGAATGGGTGGGATTCGCATTGGGCACAGGACATGCTGATGGATCAGCTTATACCGGAACTTTCGCAAGGGCTTCAGGCATTCTACCGTGACCTAGGGAGGAAGTGGATGGAAACTGTGAGCGTTGTGGTAATGACCGAGTTTGGTCGTCGCCTCTACATGAACTCCTCACTAGGAACCGACCACGGCAGGGGCAGCGTGATGTTTGTTATGGGCGGCGGAGTTAAAGGCGGTCGAGTATTAGGCGATTGGAAGGGCTTGAAAGATGACGTTTTGGAAGGTAGGGGAGATCTGCCCGTGACAACCAACTATCGCAATGTCCTCGTCCCCATTCTTGAACGTCATGGGGCTCACGATCTGAGTGGAGTCTTTCTTGAATATGAACTTTCTCCGTTGCTCTTATAATGAAAATCAAAAGACAAGGTTAAGTTGAAGTAAGCTCGACATAAGGAACTAACTAAGTTTTAATTAAATACAAGAAGTAGTTGTGATAAATTTAGTTACTTCAAAACATTGGAGTCCAAACCGGCGGCAATACTATTAACGGCATATCCGCTTTTGGCCATTCTCCAACTTTGCCGTCTTTTGATTGTTCTGTATTCATCTCATATTTCCCTCTAACTATATCATATCCAACCATTGTTGTAATCATCAAGGTATGCTAGGATGTACTTCATCTCATGGGTGTCGTGAGTAACGATCATGAAAAAAAGACCCCTTATTTGGTCTATGCTCCAAGGGTGTTTTAATACCTTCCACATTGAGTTATATACCTGATTATACTCATCCCTCTCTTCAGATCAGCACAGCTTCATGCTTAGTTCCATATTCACTTGTTTCAGGTTTGATGTCACTTTACAAAGTGACGTTAGGAAGGTACCTGTGGAAACTACTGTTTCAACTCGCACTGCTGATATGACACCTGATCTCTTAGTGTTGCCACGGTAAAGATAGTAGATAAGAGCCGAAACAGTAGCATCTAGACAACCTTGAGTGCTTCAAGCAACGCCTCTGGTTCATCGGTGCCAATACGAAACTTCTTGCCATTATGGTATGTCAGTTCTACAGCGTCGAGACCAGATATGTTCCACATCCAACCGTGTGGTGTCCAGCGAATACCTAAGCCGTACCACCACCGGTTACGCACTTGCGTCACTGTGGTGATTCGTTCACGTGGTATACTCCTGTGGATGATACCAAAGCCATAATACAGCCGTACCATATCTCTATTGACTTCAACAGTCAACCCCCAGAATAGAGTTCCCACAATCGATCCAACCAGTATAACAATCCATGCAACACTGAAACTACCGATGGTCACATGAAAGAGAATTATAAATGAGAACACAGTGACAGAGATCAGCATAGACCATCGTGGGGACTGATAATGACGGTAAGCTGTATTTTCTGATAGTAGCTGTTCTTGTTTTGTGCCATCATTTTCGTCAGATAAAGTTTCATTAGTATGTTGATCCGCATGGCTTTTCTGATCGGATTCTTCCAATTCTACTTCATCCACGCCTTGACTCAAATCTTCTTCAGATTGTACAGACATGATTAATTCTCCTTTGAGTATTTTAGTTTTGTGGTCTATGTTGCCAACGTATTGTATTATTGCAAGTAGCTTCAGGTTTGATGTCACTTTACTAAAGTGGACACTAGGAAGGTACCAGCTATGCTGGGAACGTCTATTCCTACCCTGAATCCGTTATGACTCTTGATAGTTTATGTAGTCAGGAAAAGACCCACAGACCTCAAAATCAACGGAACTAAGAACAAAACAACAACCAACCTGTATGATACTCATGGTGGATCCGCACCTGTTAATACGGGGCGGGACAAGGCGATTGAACGTTTTTGCTAATCTTTAGAAGGTTTGATATCATGTGAATCAGGTTAATTTTATGTTGAGGGAGCATGGTTGACAAGTCATCATTACACATTAACTGTCTTGTTAATTTGCTCGCTCATTTAATTATCAATGAGTATATGAAAGGGAGAATATTCGCGAAGATCATGTCCCTGTGGGAGAAGATCCAGATGCGAAAGAGTGGAGGAACTTTACTTTAGAGAACCCGACGGTTCGAGAAGAACGCATATCCATGTAAGAGAAATTGGAGGACAAAATCAGATTTACGCCTTATTATTTCGAGACTATCTAAAAAAACAATAGAGCTTCCTCTCGGTTATATGAACAATTAAAATATCGATTAGCAGAGATGTTTTCTAATAAAATTGATTCTTTTATATCAAGGATTCAGTATGTGACTCGATAATGCAATCAGCTAAAAGGTGGAAAGAAGAAATAAATTGGAGTCTTGGTGCCAGCAATGGATAGCAAAGTGTCAAATAGTTTGGTATCTGTTTCAATGTGAGCACTAAATAGGATAGTTGATAATGAAAAGGAATCTGACGACACGTGAGGTGACTATTTTTACTTGCGTGATCTTTTTAATGCCAATGGTTGCATGTCTGGCCCCCACCACAATGGAGCTAGCGCCGTCAACTGATGGGAAGGAAACCAACACCATCTATCATCAGCAGGGGCGAGTCACTGGTCAGATTACCATCTTATCTGACTCGAAGCCGTCAAAAAAACAGCCTATCACTTTAACTCAGTTCAGATCCGGAGAAGGAGTACATAATGTCCGACCAGACTTATCGCAAGGCACCACCAGGGTTTACCAAAGAACAGTGGGAAGAATTCGATCGGGAGGGGTTTCTCGTCATTGAGAACGCTTTAACTCAAGATGAAATCGATTACTATCTCAACGCAATTGACGAACTCACCGCCTCCGACCTAACATACACGGAAGGTAAGTTTTACGGTCCGCAGAATGTCGTCACACGGCATCCAGTATTCGCTGGGCTAATTGACCATCCGCACCATGTTGGTTTCGGCTACGACATTTACGGTGAATTGCTGAAATTGCATATTTCGCAGGTGTTCCTTCGGTCGCGCGATAGTTCACACAACGCATGGCATCCGGACGGTGCACGAGCCGTCCCGTATGGCGTCTTTTCACCAATCCTACCAATGCAAATCAAGATCGGGTATTGGCTAACCGATTTGCCGGTAGCTAGGATGGGCAACTTCGTTTGCATGCCCGGTAGCCATCGTCAGCAGTATTTTGAAGGGTATAGGACACACGAAAGTATGCTAGATGAGAAGATTCTCTGTTGTAAGGCGGGAACGATGACGATTATGCACTGCGGTACTTGGCATCGTGTGGAGCCAAACGAGAGCGATGTTGTACGGAAGAACATCTTTCTTGCCTACTGCCCGTCGTGGGTATGTGAAGCAGATCGCGTTCAGTGCGACTCGGAGTGGCTCGAAACGCTCAACCGTGAACAGCGAATCATTATGCGCAGCCGCCACGGTTACGCCCGTACAAAGCCGCCAAAAGCGGATTTCCCGCTGTTCTTAGAGCGGGAAACGGGTGCAGATTCCGACGCGGATTTTTCCCCCGATATTGTGCCGCAGCATTTGCGGAAACGACGAGTGACGGTTGAGCAGTGGATTTAAACGGAGGACATGTGATGAATAATGAAGAAAAATTCGTCTTCGACCTTCAAGGTTATCTGATTATCAAAAACGTCCTCAACACAGACGAAGTTGCTGAACTCAATGAAATCATCGACCAAAGCAATCGTGATGCGTTGCCTCGACGACCAAGTTTGTGGGGCGAGCCGTTCAAAAGACTCATCGATCACCCGCATATCTTTCCTTACTTAATTGAGCTTCTTGGACCAAATGTTCGGCTTGACCACGACTATTCAATCTTCATGAACGCCGGGGACGGACGAGGCGGTCTGCATGGTGGTCCAGATTTTCACGGCGACCACTGGTACAAATATCGCGACGGCGTCATGCGCAACGGATTATGCGTCGTGACCTACTGCTTGTCCGATGTTAATGTGGGCAACGGTGGTTTTGCGTGCATTCCAGCCAGCCACAAAACCAACTTTCTGAAATCCGTTCCGGCCGATGCTCGACGTTTTGAGCGTCCGGCTCACTATGTTGTCCAACCTACAGCTCAAGCGGGTGACGTGATATTTTTCACCGAAGCCCTTATTCATGGGACAATACGGTGGCGAGCAGAACATGAGCGACGCTCTCTGCTGTACAAATACAGTCCCGGCCACTCGGCGTGGAATGCAGATTATCCCGACATCAGTTGGTACGGTGAATTGACCGAGCGACAGAAACGGATGCTTTTGCCACCATCAATCGGCAAACGCCCAAGGGTTGTCGAATCCGAGTAAACAAAAGGAAGATAAATATATGAGTTTACTGAAGAAAATTCTTGTCACAGGTGCAACTGGCCAAATCGGTTACATGACATTCAGACGTCTCAACGAACAGCCCGAAAAGTACGATGCCTATGCCCTCGACTGCAAACGCAAGTCATCTGTGCGCGTTCCTTCGTCGTGGACACTCGAAATCCCGGACGATAAATTCCACCTGTGCGACATCTCCAATTTTGAGCAGGTCCGACAGGCTGTTGAAGGCATCGATGTCGTTGCGCATCTCGCCGCCGATCCAGGGAGTGGGAGTTGGGAGAGTCTGCTGAACAATAATATCATCGGGACTTACAATGTCTTTGAAGCGTGTAAAGACGTAGGGGTTGGACGAATCGTCGCTGCCAGTAGCATTATGGTCTCCCAAGGGCATCGCGAGCGTGAGCCGTACAAGGCAATGATGAAGCGGCGACACGCTGATATTCCCGACGATGTTCAAATGATAACCCCAGACATACCCGCTGAACCGAGAGGTCTATACGGCGCAACCAAAGTTTTCACGGAGTCTTTGGCACGAACCTACGCCAACCGATATAAAATGTCGTGTATCTGCGTTCGTATTGGGCAAGTTGAGCGTGACCGTCCCCGCCCACCACAGGGCGCAGACATCTATGTGAGCCAACGAGACATCGTTCAGATTTTCGAGCGGTGCATCAATGCGGATGATGGCTTGCAATTTGAGATCTTCTATGGCATGTCGAACAATGACTTACGTTGGGCGGATATTTCAAATGCGCGCCGAAAGGTCGGTTTTATCCCGCAAGATCGGGCAGAGGATAATCATAACTATGACGCGGATTGAAAACGGTCGCGCAACATCGAGGATGATATGAACATAAAAAAAGTGAGAATCGGAATTGTGGGGACAGGACGGCTCGCGACACAGATAGTTTATCCCTCATTGACCTACATCGAAAACGCGAAGCTGACCGCCGTCTGTGACGGTGAGGTAGCGCTTAGTGTGTGGCGATGCAAGGATGTCAATTGCCCACTGCGCAGTGGCGTTATGGTTGTTATGTCGAGCCAGTTCCACTTTCAGCTGAGCGACAATTTCTCAACGACGCTTCTGTTGGCGTGCAGCTTCGTTAGGATTGTAACGGACTTTCTGAGAGAGCTCTGGTGTCTCCGGTTATCAGGCGTTACGTCCCTTTTTTCTCGGCTTGATTCTCGGAGAGTATTTGATGGTCGGCGCCTGGATGATAGTCGGCTATTTCACAGAGATCGGCTACTCCGCACTTCCGACATGATCGACCAAACTGTCCATTCTTGAATCTAGACCAGATGCACGTCAAACTTACCCATTCAGATGATTGCAGATGGGCTAGAGGCATTCGAAAACAGTGGGATACATTAACGACGTCAAGGCAGAGGTCATATCAACCCATGATCATCTGTCAGATCCAACGCACGACAAACGT
This sequence comes from Candidatus Poribacteria bacterium, assembly GCA_012963885.1. GTDB lineage: Bacteria > Poribacteria > WGA-4E > WGA-4E > UBA9662 > UBA9662. The sequence continues at coordinate 6,137 of DTUY01000184.1, forward strand.
CAGGCAGACACCATCTGCTTCCTTTACACAAGATCAAACGATAGGAGTTTACCCAATGAGTGATTTTACGGTTTTTGATGTGGACTTTCCGCCCGATGCCAAGCAGCGCGTCATCGTCAACACAGACGCCAAGAACGAGGCAGACGACCAATATGCGATCGTACACGCCGTGCTGACGCCGTCATTCGATCTTCACGGCATCATTCCCGCCCATTTTGGGACACGTAAATCAGCCACAAGTATGCAGGATAGTTACGACGAGACCATGCTACTCCTACGCCTGATGGACCTCGAAGGGAAGGTACGGGTCGAAGCCGGCGCGACGCACGCCATCCTGGACGAATCGACGCCCGTTGACTCGCCGGGTGCCCGTCTAATCATCGAGGAGGCAATGAAGGACGACAAGAGGCCGCTTCACATCGCCTTCTACGGGCCGCTCACCGACATGGCCTCCGCACTCCTACTTGAGCCGGAGATTCAGGACCGAGGCGTCCGCGTGCTCTGGATCGGAGGGAATACTTGGCCGAGCGGCGGCAGGGAATACAATCTCTCAAACGACATCCACGCCGCGAATGTGGTGATGAAGTCGAATCTTGAGATGTGGCAGATACCCAGAACCACCTACCGGACGATGAGTGTTTCTTACGCCGAGTTAATCGAGAAAGTGTACCCTCGGGGCGAGATCGGTAAGTACCTGGTCGAGCAGCTTCTGGAGCACAACGCCAAGAGACGCCCCAGTATGGAATACCGTTCCCTGGGCGATTCCCCCTGCATCGGCATCATCCTGGACCCCGAGTGCGGCCAGTGGTCCTGGCGTCCGGCGCCAACATTCGATGCGCAGATGCACTACATCCACACCGGACAGCACCGTCCCATTCGCGTCTACGATAACGTGAATACGCGCTTCATCCACGAGGACCTCTTCGCGAAACTCGCCCAGTTCATCCGGCGTGGCTCACGAATCTAAACCGTCAAATGGAGAGGTGATATTGTGACCGTTACTCAAGATGCCTACGTCTCCCTCATCGACATTGCCGAAACACTCTTCGCCTTGATCGATTCCAAAACTCCTTCGGATCAGCTTCGTCAAGGGCGCAACCTCATGCCCCTTGTCGGCACATCCAAACGACCATCCGATTGGCCTCAAGTTGCCTACGGCGTTTATTACCGCTACAATGGCTATAGCTTTGAAATCCGCGCCATCTGCGACGAGCGCTATAAATACGTCTGGAATCCACAAGATATCAACGAACTATACGATTTAGAAACCGATCCTCATGAAATGACCAATCTCGCCAAGCGTGCCGACACAGCAGATATAGAAAACAACCTTCACAACCAACTTCTCAACTGGCTCAATGAAGTTGGCGACAACCTCCCCAATCGCCTCGACGCGTTATTACCAGCAGGCACCATCATTGCCACCGGCGAACAGGGACCTTAAATAATCAATCCAATCAATCACATTTTTCAACATCGTTTATAACCTACACTTAGTCTTTTAGGAGAAATAAAATGGTTAATGTTGCGGTCGACGTAATGCAAACAGAACCGATCCCTTTTGATAAGTTCGCTACTTTTGAGCCTCTTGATGATGTCAATCCGATTTTGGCTTGTCAACCGCCTGAATGGGGAGCAGCCGCCCATGCCATGGTAATCGACGACACGGTTCACTATTTATGGGCCAGACGAAAGCTGAATAACTACTGGATGCTAATGCACAGCACAGCCCCGACCAAGAGGCCATGGCAGGTTGAGCACGACCCTAGAAATCCGGTGCTACTGCCAGCTGATTTTGGCTTTGACGATTTTACTGTCGAATATCCATTTCCATTTTTGAATCCGATCGATGGGCAGTTGTACGCCTACTATTTGGGTCGGCAAAAACGGCCACCTAAACAGACCGGGCTGATAGTGTGTGAAAGTGGGGATTTCGGTCAATGGCAGAGAGTTGTCCAGTCGCCAGTAATTGCGGCTACTGCCGAACATGAGCGTCAAGGATCGTCTCATCCGTCTGTTGCGGTGGTCAACGATACAATCCACATCATCTATACCGGTGAATCGACCAATGCTCCTAACATCTGCCGAGCAACCGCTCCAACCACCAATCCCGT
>DTUY01000185.1 GCA_012963885.1 Candidatus Poribacteria bacterium
CTACTATCAAAAAACAGATCTATACTGCCGATCTCCAGTGACATCAACCTGGTTGCTCTTCTTGCGACAGAAACTCCATGTCGTTGTTGACCTCTATTGGTTTCCCTTCGCCACCTCTGGTGATGTTGGCTGAAACCTCCGTCCATTGCCTGCTCTGCATGGATGCTGCCATCCTGCCACCAATTGCGATAACTCTGATGTCTCGCCCAAAAGAGGTTTTTACAAACTCTTTCAAGATAATCTTGAGTTCGGTATCAACCAGATTAATTACTTCAACTAATTGCCCAAATTCCCTGAGGGTTTCGGCTAAAAGCCCCCTTCTGCATGTCCCCGTTTAGCCATCTTTAATTATGGCAAAGGTGCGGTGTCTAAGTAAACAAAGCTCGGCTTGGTTACGATTATTATTTTATATGGCTGATAAATTGTTTTCTCACTGTTCCCCTAGCTTTCATAGTTTCTGCTATCTACACCCCATAATCGCTATATCATAAGAACCCTTGTCTGTGTTTGTATTACATTGATGTACGTTAAATAGAATCGGGAGAATATCATGAAACAGATACAAATGTCCCATTGGTCAGTAATGCGTTTGCTGGTTGTGATGATCATTTGTGCCGCATGCAGTCCCAAAAAGGTTGTGGAGCGTATTGATACGGATACGATCATTGATCTTTCGGGCCGATGGAACGATACCGATTCCCGTCAGGTCTCCGAAGCGATGATTATAGACTGTTTGAATCATCCATGGATTACCACTCACGCCACTAGTTCCAGAGGTAAGAAACCTGTCGTCATTGTCGGAGCGATTCGCAACCGAAGCATGGAACATGTCGCGATCGGCACATTTATCAATGATATCGAACGCGCTTTCATCAATTCGGGTCGAGTCTCCGTGGTTGCCAGCGCGGTAGAACGGGATGAAATTCGCGCTGAAAAAGAAGACCAGAGAGGATTTGCAAGCCTCGAAACCATCAAAGAGATGGGACTCGAACGCGGTGCAGACTACATGATGACCGGCGAAATCAACTCCATCGAGGACCGCGAGGGAGGTACACAGGTCACCTATTACCAAGTGGATTTGACTCTTACCAATATTGAGACAAACGAGAAGATCTGGTTGGGACAAAAAAAGATCAAAAAACTCATCGAACGCAAGAGAATTAGCTTCTAGTTATCAGTGCATGTCGCCGCAATTTTCTCACCACACGCCAGTTCCAATAAATCAGATTTGTGTTTTGCTTAGCTCGCTGAATGGGACATGCTGCCGGCAGTTAATGCTATACCCGAATGGACGATGTCTCAGACGGATTCTGAGCTTTGCTCCTCTCCTCCTGTTTCTTTTGACAGGATGCAGCCATTATAGCATGCATCAGGTGCGCCTCGCATTCGAAGGAGGAAGATTCGAAGAGGCGTTGATGCAACTTGATAAAGTTGACGCGGAAAAAAGAAAACTCCCCTATTTGTTTGAGCGCGCCCTGACTGCTCACTACGCAAATCATTTTGAGGAAAGCAATCAGATATTCGAGCAAGCGGAGATCTTAGCTGAAGATCTTTACACCAAAAGCATTTCGCGGGAAGCCTCATCACTCCTGACTTCGGACAACATTCGTCCATATTCAGGTACGCGTTATGAAAGGTTCCTCGTTCACTACTACCGCGTCCTCAACTATGTCTATCTGAATCTCCTGGACGATGCGTTGGTAGAGTGCCGGCGCGCTAGGCGACTCCTTCAACACTATGTGGATGAAGACCCGACTTACAACTTCGCAGGATCGGCATTCCTAGCCTATCTATCAGGAATCCTATACGAATGGACTGGGGACTGGAATGACGCCTATATTTCCTATCGTTGGGCGGAAGCTGGATATCAACGGTATGAGAAGCATCTCGGCATTTCACTGCCAACGGACATCGGATATGCACTAGTCCGACTCGCCCGTTGGCTGGGGTTCAATCAGGAAGCGGAACGCTATGCGCAACTGTATGGCGAACCACCTCAGTATCCTTCAGGTTCGGGTGAACTTATCCTGATTCATGAAAGTGGATTTGTGCCATCAAAAACTGAAGAGGAACTCTTTTTTCCCATCTTCAAGACAGATCCATTCATACACCAAGAAGAAGAAAATGAAGAGGAAGTTTGGGATTTCGCCGATACGGTTGTGCACCGCCAAAATTTTGAGTATGATGATGCCGAACTAGAATATCTTATGCGGGTAGCGATTCCTGTCTGTACCTCGAACCGTCCCCGATTGATGGGATTCGAAATGGAAGTTAAGTTCTCTGGTGAAACTGACCTACAAAGTAAACTCGGTGAAAACCTTAGTCGCAGACTGGAAGTGGGGAACTTTCAGGCACTCAGTGTGTCAGTAGAAGATGTCGAAGGTGCCGTCCTCGCTACATTCGACTCCGAACAGAGGGTAATTCTACTCCGAACAGTGGTCCGCGCCATACTTAAATATCTTGCCTTCCGTCGCGCCGAAAAAGCAGATGAGTTGGTAGGAAGTCTCGTTAATTTTCTTAACATGGCCACAGAGGTGGCAGATACCCGTTCGTGGGAAACACTGCCAAATCAGATGTTTCTGGTACGGATGTCTCTACCCGCAGGAATGTACAATGTCACACTCTCATTTTTAGATATGGAAGGCAAACGGGTACGAACAGAAACGCTTTCAGATGCGGTCATCAAGACAAATGGAAAGACGTTTCTAAACTACCGCACGTTTGAGTGACTCTTGTGTGATACTCTAAAGTTCGGTGAGCAATTAACAACTGTCTTTTTGGGATGTTGGATCTTGTTTGAACTGGTGAAACGGATTCCTCCGACCCGAATCTTTTCGGGTTGAAGCTAATTCCAAGAAAAGAGGCTAGAGGAACTGCGATCCGAGAGAGTGCATAAAATATGATTTTTTCAGTTCACAACTAGTTTTTCAATTTCGGCGTGGTTTAACTCAATACCAAGTCCCGGTTGTGCATTTAGCTTAACTTGACCACCAGTGAAATCGATGGGTTCGGTGAGTAGGACGTTACCAAATGGTCCATTGGCAAAGCTGGTTGGAAGTTCAGAAATAAAAAAATTGGGCGTTACAGCCCCTATGTGAAGTCCCGCCATTAGATGGATTGCCGTGCTGGTGCTGACATGAGAGGACCAGGAGACGCCAAAAACGTCTGCCAACTGAGCAATTCTCAGCGTCTCCGAAATACCACCAGCCCGACACACATCAGGAAGTAGCATATTGCACTCCTGTTTCAGTAGACGATCTCGCACACCATAGCGGTTACACTCGGTTTCTCCCATGGCAATACGCAAAGAAGTCGATTGCGTCAACTCACGGTAACCATGATGATCTTCCGGAATCAACGGGTCTCCAAACCAAAGAATATTTCCCAACCCCTCAAGGAAACGGGCGAATTGTAACGCATCAGCTAGATCAAAAGCTCCATGGGCATCCACCATCAGTTGCCCTTTGTCACTAACCGCATCAGATAACGCACCCACCATCTCCATTTGTTGCTGTAAACTGCCTCGGCCGCAAGAAGTCTTTAGTACACGAAAGCCAGCCTATTAGGATATTGCCCACTGTATCTATCTTTTCCGCTAGGGTTCTACCCGGCGTGCCGGAGGAATATAATGGCAACTGTGTCCTGTAAGCGCCGCCGAGCAACATCCAGACGGGTTCATGCCGGTACTTACCTAATAAGTCCCAGAGTGCGATGTCAATCCCCGCCATGGCCTCCAGCGTAAATCCTTGGGTATGTGAACGCAGATGCATGGCCGAAAACATCCGTTCCCAAAGCAGACCAATTTGCCGTGCATCTTCTCCTCTCAGTAGTGGGGCGAAAAGATCCTTAATGATGGTATGGACAACCTTGGGTGCCACCGGTGCATGAGCCTCTCCAATACCAATGAGTCCGTTTTCCGCTTCTATCTTTACTAGTACCGTAGATCGATCTGTTGGATAGACGCAGAGATGACGTTGATCGGTACGTCCAGCGACTTCTTTGGAGGCTGTGTCTTGCGGAAATTTCAGTCCAGCCGCATCTTCATATTTTTTGGTGCCGTCTACTTTCTGGGTAGACAGGATATGGGCATCAATCGCCGTAATTCTCATAGGTCCACTTGAGTTGATATCATTCCTTTGAATCCCGTTCAAATTTCAAATAGAGATTCTACATCAGTTAAGATCAGATCCAGTTCGGCAAAATCGTGTTGATCTAACTTTTGTCCTGGTGCACGTCGGGTTGGACTTTGGATAATCCCACGCCGAAACATGACTTCCTTGTAAATTGATATGCCATACAAACGTTCATGATTCATCAGCGGCAGCATTCGGTTAAAAAGTGATCGGGCTTGAACCTGATTGCCTGTTTTCAGCATATTCCACAATTTTACCAAGATATCCACCGTGTGACAAGCGGGCATATTACCTGCGATACCTCGTGGGTATTCGTTTAACAGGTAGACACCTCCCTGGCCACCCATGACCCCTTTACACGCATCTCCAGCGGCGGTGATTGTTTGACTAATTCGCTGTGGTTCTGGTGTTGTTTCTTCCTTAATGTATTCAACCTGTTCCAGTTCACCGCAGATTCGAGCTAACAATTCTGGTGTCATCGGTGTTCCGATTGGACTATTAAAATTCTGAATACATATCGGAATGGTTGAGGCTAGCGACAACGCTTGATAATAACGGTAACACCCATCGGCATCCGGATGTAGAATATGGGGAGGCATGGCCATAATCCCATCGGTACCAATGCGTTGTGCGTGTTGTGCTAGAGATAAGGTTGGTATGATGTGTCCGGATGTTACGGAAGCAACAACTGGAATCTGACCACCACTTTCTGCTACCACGATTTCTATCCATCTGCGTCGCTCGTCATCAGATAGTGTGGCGAATTCACTGGCATTAGCCGGACCGACTAATCCGTGTGCACCAGCCTGGATACAAAAGTGTACAATTTTACGTAGTCCCGATTCGTCGAGTTCACCATTCTCCTGAAAAGGGGTGATGACAATTGCAAAGATTCCACACCAAGTTTGACTCATTATTACCTCCAATCTTTTAGGTTTCTCAAGCCTCGTCCAAATTGATCTAAGGCCAAAAATTGTACATCTGTTTTTGGGTGATGATGCTGGTCGAACTCCACAGCCCCCCGACGACAAAATCACCCAGAATCAACCCAATGGCAAATCGGGTAAGATGTTGGGCCGCACTGAATCCACCAATTCTCAACACAGCCCATTTGATTGACCAACTGATTAACAAGCATGTCCATAGATAAGCCATTCCCCAGTCGCTAGAAATAACAAAGCCAACGGGATGGAAAGGCCACCATAAAAAATGGGTTCGCATAAATATCAACAATCCGGAGAAGAAAACACCCCAAATAAGGGCCAATATGGCATAATAGTTCGGTTCTTTTGGATAGTACAACCATTGCTGTAGACCGCTATACACTCTTTGACCAAAACCGTAAGACCATCCACCGCCGTTTAAGGCGCCATGCTGATAAAAGATATGCAGTATTACCCAGAACACCATCATCGCTCCAAACGCTGTGATACCAATCAGTGCGTAATATAATCTTCTTGTATCAATCCCAGTTCGCCCAGCTAACTTGAATCCTTCTAATTGATGCGGCATAGGGTGGCTGGTGAAACTTCGTATGAACCACCGATATAGGCTGATAGAGACTAAATTACTTTTACCAAGCCAGCGTGTACCAAGCACATCAATTAGAACTTGATCTATCTGCATATTTTCCATAGCGTGTACTGGAAACCCAAGTTCCGCTCGCATCCGTGTAAGTACGATTATTATCACCAGGTAAATGGCAAAGAAGATTGGAACCAACCAAAATGACATGCCAATTTGCCAGGAAAACAAGCATAAAAACCCTACCCCTAATGCTAAGCCTGACAGGGCAAACCGGTATGAAACAGGCTCATGACGATCTGTGTCGTTTTTTTTGTATGCTGTTTTGATCACATTTTTCAAGTAGTTCAGATTGAACAGTAACAAGGTCAAAAACAGACCGATTGCTGCTCCCAAACACTGACGGTCTATGTAAGGGAAGCCCGGCAGTTTTGTCAAGCCAACGGTACTTGATAAGACCAGTTGTGCTTTATAAAAAAGAAAAAAGAACCAGCCTGAAAAAGATAGGTCTAAAGGTATTAACAGCCCCAACCCAATGACAAAAGGATAGAAAGAGACACTGATCCGTCCAATCTCGTTCCAAGGTTTTTCGGTGAATAGATGACCGAATCCTTGCCAACCGCCAATGCGTTTAATAGGTATCTCTGGTAAGCTGGGGATCAAAAAACTCACGCCATTAAAAATGCCAATAAAGGCAGAAGTACAGAATCCAATCCACACAATTCGGTAAGAAAACAATGATCCTGTTTGATTAATAAATTGATATGGAAGTTGGGCAATGGGATATGACAGGCGTTCATGCTCAATCCACTGTTTTCTAATGATGGTATTGATGCACAACATCATAAAGATCAAAACGGTGACAAATAATGACCAATACAGCGTGGGCTGAATCCAGGCTATGAGATGTTGGGCGAGATAAAACGTCGAATCACCTTGATAATAACTGGCCAAGACATCTTTATCTCGGACTGTCAACCACGATGGCAGTTGATCCCAAAAAAGCTGGCGCCATTCGTTTTCTGGGGTATTGAACCAGAATGCGTGTCCAACTGTCGTCACCAGAATAGTCATCAAAGTTATTGAAGGTAGAGCGCAGGCGGCACTTAGCAAAATATAGGTGGTTAATAGTTCATTGGCTGTAAACAACTGGATGCTGGTAGATCTCTTCAAGACGTTATTGAGGATGACCAGCAAAAACACAGTGAAAACAACATTATAAAACGGTACCGCATATGTATTTAAAGCGTATCCGACCAGCCCAACTTCGCCAGCGATGATCCAATAATAGCTTAACGGAATCAGACAAATTGCGACTGCAACTGATTTCCAAGTCACACCGGTTTGCTTTGAAGTTGCCAATCTGGTTGTCAAAGATGAATTCGAGTCCGTTTCAATTTTTTGGGATGATGGTAGATTTTTATGGGAGAGACTCAGTTCTCGTTATGCGGTTCAGTTGATAATGAGCATTTTAAGGTCAATAATCACTCACGGCATCCATGATTTTGCTATAATCGGGTTCAACGCCTAAACCAATGCCTGCAGGGATTTGAAAAGTACCGTTCTGGCATACTAAAGGTGACGTTAAATACTGATTAGCCAACTTCACCGATTTTGGTTTATACTCTAGAAGATATAGATTTGGAATTGCTGCGCAGAGATGAATCGAAGCTGCGATGCATATACCCAGACCGGTACTGGCGTGTGGCGCTATCTGTCGATGAAAGGCTTGTGCTAAGTCAACTATGGCAAGATATTCGCTCAGCCCGGTACGACCAACATCAGCTTGGATAATGTCCACAGCTTCACGAATGAGAAGTTCTCGGAATTGATAACGTGTTCGTTCGGCTTCGCCCAGTGCAACAGCTATTCCGGTTTGCTGCCGCAACGTTCGATGATCATCAATAGCTTCGGGGGCTAACGGACATTCAAAAAAAGCGATATCTAAAGTCTGAAGACGTCTGGCTACAGAAATGGCATCTTGTAGCGAGTAACGCCACATACCGTCATACAATAGAATCACCTCCGCCCCAACTGCTTGGCGGAACGACAGATCTAAGGGAATGCCTTTGAAAGCGGTGAATCCTTGTGTAATGTACGTTTGTGCAACTTCAATTGGATTACTGCCCGCTGGATATCCAACATCTTCAGCACTCAGGCCAGAGACATATACTGGTATCTGGTCACGATAAGATCCTCCGATTAAACGCCATATCGGTTCTTGAAAGATTTTCCCCTTTAAATCCCACAAAGCGATATCGCAGGCAGCTATAGCATCTAACATGAAACCTGTTGTGTTCCCGCGTACTCTCATGGCATTGTACATTTCTGACCATAGACTTCTCATATTCCGTGCATCTCTACCAAGCAGTATTGGACCAAGAAGTTTATCAATGATCGCGGCTGTAACCTCGGGAGCGACAGGTGCCAGGGCTTCTCCCCAACCAACGAGTCCGCTATTTACTTCTATCCTAATGAAAACTGCTTCATGATGGTGGGCATAAAGTGTCTGGTTTGGGGAACTCGGACGGTAAAAACTTTGACTGGTGTCACTGGACTGACTTT
>DTUY01000186.1:0-4578 GCA_012963885.1 Candidatus Poribacteria bacterium
ACCATCAACATAGATTCGGGTATCGTTACCATCAAAGGTCAAGGCTAGATGATACCATTTGTTAGGTTTCAGAGTTGCTTTCGTGTTGCCGAATGAAAGATAGATGATTAAGCCCTCTTCAAGACCTGCAAGCCATAAGCAAAAACCATGGAAACCATTAAAATAGAGAAGATTGGTAATCTTAATTCCATCTGAATTAACCTGTATTAGAGAGGTTACCTAAACTTGAGCCAATCAGGATCAGTTTAAACTTTATTGAGCTTGTATGCAGATTATACTACATCTTCATATTAGATTCACGACTATATTCTGTCGATAGTTATTGCCTTTAGCTAATTGTCCAGATCTGGGAACTAACTGGCATCAGCTTTCGACATTTTTCTTGACAAACCAAATTGAGAACTGTTATGTTACAATGTTAGTACTAATATGCTAGTTTATAATTTATGTAGCTAAACTCAATAGCCAGGTGACAATGGATCAATTTTGAAGACAGAGAATTGAATCTGATTTGATACCAGATTGTGGAGATACGATTTTTCGATAAGAAAGGAAGACAGTGGCATTTAAAAAATTGCATCGTTTAGACCTTGAAGTTATGAAAGTAATATGGGAGCGCGGTCAGGCTACAGTTAGCGATGTACTGGATACAATCAACCGAAAACTGGCCTATACCACCGTAGCTACCACTATGAAGCATCTGGAACGGAAAGGGTTCCTAACCTATAAAGTCGATGGCCGAACCTTTGTCTACCAACCACTGATACGGGAGACCGAGGTTTCTCAATCAATGCTCAGCGATTTGCTAGAACGATTTTTTGACAATTCCGCGGAAAGATTGGTTAATACTCTTCTGGAAACCGAACAGATTGACTCCGTTGAACTTGATCGTCTGCAACAACTGATCAACCGCTACAAGGAAGGAGACACCAATGAGTAAGAATATCCTGATTGCACTACTAAACTGTTCCTGGCAATGGTCCATAATTTTCGTACTCACCTGGTTTATCACTGCACGAAGTCGGAAGTCTAACATCATGTTGTATGCGCTGTGGTTTGTTGCCTTAATTAGTTTTCCCATTCTGTTCGGATTGAATAACATTGTACCTGGCATCTCCATAACGGGTTCACAAATTACAAACCTCTTTAAAAACGCAGAAATCCGACAGCGACCTGATCCTATGACCAATAACTTGGTAATCAAATCAACAGAAACCAAGACGCAGAATCTGATGTTAAGCAACGTAAATACCGAAACCACTCCAAGTTCAGGTAAAAGCCTTTTTTCTACTTCTGGCGCACAATCGTCAATCTTAAAGCAATTCAGGCTATGGGCAGACTGGCTGCTATGTTTGTGGGGGCTTGTCATCTTTGGATTGGTAATTCGTATATCATTAGGTCTGTGGCGAATCAGGCAGCTGAAGTTCTCTGCCTATGCTGCTGATCATCAATATCAGGATCTTTGCCACCGTTTGTGCGACCAATTGAATATTAATCAGACTGTTACTCTCAGAATTTCGGATCAGATTGATGCTCCGATTTCCTTTGGGTGGCGTTTTCCCCACATCCTGATTCCTAAGACAACCACTTTAGATCAATTCGAGTTGATTGCGGTTCACGAACTGGCACATATCCGTAGATTGGATTGGCCGGCGAATCTGATCACTCAAATTATCGGCGCCTTCTTCTTTTTCCATCCGCTTTTCTACTTGGCAACCCAACGATTGACTGAAATGCGAGAGCGTATTTGCGACGACTCAGTAATCCAAGTTACAGACCACCGTACCGACTATGCGCAATGCTTGCTGGACATGACAAATTCTGGTAATCGGCAGATACCTTTAGCTTTAGGTTTAAATCATCATAAATCAAAACTACAGGATAGAATTAAGTCTATTATTGAGATAGATCGTGAAATTCGTCTCCAACCATTAAAATTATCTCAGATATTCGGTATTATTCTCTTTTTTACCCTGTTACCATTGCTTTCAACTGCTCAGCTAGTACCTGTTCGAACCGCACAACTCTTACTCTTCACCCAAGCGACAGATCAGCGGCTATCAACAAACAATATCAGTGAAGCAGGAAAAAAGGTAAAAGACGTCAAAAGCACAGCTTTACCGACTCCTTTGCTCGCGGCAGCTAAACCTGTTCGGGGAGGAACCCCTAAAGGCAAATTTCGGTCACCTGTGAAACAGAATGTCAATAAAGAATTTCTTAATCACTTGTCCAGTACCTTACAAACAGCACCCGAAGAAATCCGTCTGCAAATTGTTACTAAGGTTTTGGACGAAATCGGGGAATCTGCTGTACCAATCCTGATTGCAGTTTTAAATGACGAGTCTGCTAAAGTACGAAACGCTGCTGTCGACGCACTGGGAAAAATCGGGGAATCTGCTGAGAAGGCCAAGCCTGAAATCGTTAGCGGTTTAGCCAAGGCGGCAACCGATGAATCTGATAAAATCCGTCGTAATGCCATAGAGGAACTTGGCGACATCAATTCGTCCTCGCCTGAAGCTATCTCCATCTTAATTAAGGGACTGGGTGATCAATCAAAGGACATTCGTCTGAAATCTGCAGCAACAATAATGAAAATAGGATTACCGGCCAAATCCGCAGTGCCAGCGCTGATGAATGCACTTGGAGATGAATCAGATTCAGTACGTCGAAAGGTCATGTCCGCCTTGGGGGAAATGGGATCATTGGCCAGATCCGCAGTGCCAAAGCTGATCGAGGCATCTAAAGATAAATCCGATAAAACACGATTGACTGCTATTGAAGCGCTGGGGAGTATTGGAGAAACCGAAGGATCAATTAACAACCAGATCACTCCGATTTTAATTGATGCGCTGACGGATGAAAACGATGATATTCGACGTGAAGCAGCTGATGAGCTTGGCGATATCGGAGCCACATCCCCTCAAGCGATCTCTGCTTTGATCAGGAGGTTGCACGATGACGAGGGTGATGTCCGTGATGAAGTGATAGAATCACTTGGACAAATTGGTAAGCCTGCTTTATCAGAGTTGAAGAAGGCATCAATTTACGGATCCGATGAGACAAACCGAATGATTGTCCAAGTGTTTATCCGAATCGGTTTACCTGCGGTTACTCTATTAAACGAAATGATGAAGAATCTTTCAGATCAAATTCGATACGAAATCATCGATGCTTTGGGAGATATTGGTGAGGATGACCCATCCGCGGTTGCAAGCATTGAACCAATACTGATTACAGCTTTAGCGAGTCAATCCGAAGACATTCGCCGTAACGCCACAGAGGAGCTGGGAGATATAAAGGCTTCATCAAAAGACGCAATTCGTGTTTTGTCCAACGTCTTGCTTGATCCAGATAAAAAAATACGACGTAAAGCGGCTGAAGCGTTAGGTGAAATTGGTCAGGTTGCCCAAATCGCAGTTCCAGCATTAACGAACTTGTTGGATGATGATTCCAAAGGGGTTCGACTTGAAGTGGTCGAAGCACTGGGGAAGATAGGCTCTCCGGCTCAGATCGTTATACCTGCGCTAGTTAGAATGCTTGGAGATTCGTCTGATGAAGTCCGTGACAGAGCTGCAAAAGCTATCAGGCAACTCAGCAATTAGTGGCACAAACTCGAATAGGCACTATACCGAGCCAGCCATGTTAAAATTAATAGGATCAAGGGTTGCTTTGCTGGCTCTGGTCGCATGTGCGTGTGTGCTATGCATATATTTTTTTCCGTCAACAAAGCTGTTAGTTAGCAGGGAAAATCAATTACCCTCACCATATCCCACCAAACTTCCCTATAGGCGAATTGGAAACATTTGTCAAAGCCGGATTAGAGAACCTTCCGGCATTACTTATCATCCCAAACGGAAAAGTCTATTTGTCATAGGTGATGAAGGGCATCTCTATGAAATGACAATGGACGGTAAGGTAATTCGCTCTAAACGTTTGAAACGGAAAGATCTTGAAGGACTCACTGTCAATCCATCTAACGGTCACCTTTATGCTGTTGTCGAAGGTAACGATACTATTCTTGAAATAGATCAAAAAAGTCTGCGAATTATCCGAAAATTTGAGATAAACCGGAAATTCAATGGTCAGGAATTACTGAAGAAAAGAGGAAACGGGTTGGAAGCAATAGTCTTTGTTCCTGACCCATCACATCCAGAAGGAGGTACATTTTGGGTTGGCAACCAATCTTTTGATCTCCGGTTGGGTAAGGAACCTTCAGTCGTCTGTCAAATTAATATTCCACTTCGCTCATCTAGAAAGAAGAAGGCTAAAGGGAAGATTATCCGCTTCTTTTCTATGGATACAATTGACATTTCCGGACTCACCTATGACACAAGACGCAATCGACTGGTTGTCATCAACGATAAGCCTAATTTGTTACAGGAAGTAAAGTATGATGGTCAAGTTCTTCATCAATACCAGTTGCCGGGAAAAGATCAGGAAGGTGTTGCGCTGGACACTATGGGATATATTTATATCGCACAAGAAAACGGGGAGATTATCAAATTCAAACCCCGTTAAAAGAGAACATATGAAGTTTTGAAAGGAATACTGAAAATAATCGATGACAACCGCCAGATT
>DTUY01000186.1:4642-5297 GCA_012963885.1 Candidatus Poribacteria bacterium
AGGTTTCTCTGACCGAAATCCCTGCTGTGGTCCGAGATACGATTGTCCGTGAAATTGGCCAGGCACTGATAGATAACATCGACCTGGACAAGGATGACGATGAGATTGTGTATAAAGTGGATGCTGAAGGTGATGGAATTGACATTGAACTGAAAGTTGCCGGCGACGGCACCCTGCAGAAAAAGAAGGTTGAGGAGGAAATTTCCCTTTCTAAACTTCCGCAAGTCGTACATGACACGGTCACTAGAGAGATCAGAAATCTTTGGATCGAGGAAGTAAGGTGCAAAACCCGGCTCGGTGGACGTATTTCTTACGAAATCGAAGCCAGCGGGGAGGGGAAGGAAATTGATCTGGAAGTCGCCGCCGATGGATGGTTGTTGTATAAAAAAATTGATGATAGTGATGACGACGATAACGATGACACTCTCCGGATTGAGGCCGAGCTCCTAGCCAAATCCACTCCACCTACGCTTTTTGATATTGCGCCTTATCGTGATGCACTGGTGTTTTATGAGTATCATGTTCAAAGGCGCATCAAAGGCAAATTCAAAGGGGACAGAATCCGTGTCACCCATTGGGCGATTTACGACAACCAACTGCAGGCAATCCGAGAGGCAGAAATCGGAGAAAGGCAGGCGTTGGCACTTCGTCCATT
>DTUY01000186.1:5392-8198 GCA_012963885.1 Candidatus Poribacteria bacterium
GCTACTGAAAGACCAGTTGAAATTGGTTGTTTTAGGTGACTCCAGAGGAGAAAAAGGCGTACTGGCAAAGCTCTTTTTTGGTCAAGAAAATCACACCACACCAATGGCATATAACCTATCGGTTTCTGGAGCACCATTGGAGTTACAGGAAACAGTGGTTAATAAGTACCTTTTGAAACTGCCTAAACTGGAGTGGGTGGTATATCAGGTGTCTCCACGAGTGGTTATATACATCATGAGAATTCCACGAATAAGAGGCTTTTGAGAAGCCGTGGATTCGCTTTCGACCGAGCTAATTCAGATACACTCTGGCAACCATCAAAAGAACAAAATGTGACCGTTTCGGAACTCACTTCGATTCCTTATATTGCCGATTATTGGCAGAAGAATCCTTGGGGGTTGGAATCGGACGATGATGTTTGGGACAATCCAAAAACAAAGAAAAAATGGAAGCAAAGGTGGGAAATTTCAGAAAAGCGGTGGAATCGTCTTAAATCGATGATTACTGCATTGAACGAAAAAGAAATTCGGGTTTTGTTGTACCTGTCACCCACCCACCCGATTATCCGTAATTCGCCTGTGGTGGACGACGATGGAACGACTAGGAAAGGGTATCAGGAGTTGGTCAGTCGGTTGAAGGAACTTGAAGGGCAATATTCCAATCTCGTCTTCATCGATTTGCTGCAGGGAGGCAATCATGGCTTTGAAAGGCAGATGTTTCGTGATTTAGATCACCTTAATGAAGCCGGGGCAAGGAAGTTGACACGGACATTAGATAATATTCTGCAACGGCAAAAATGAATAAATCCAGATCCCCAAAAGTGCCATTCTCAAAGTTCACTGACTGTTTTCGAAACCCGAAAGAAAAACTTTTGCAACTTCTCAAAGGTGCTAACGCTGCTCTCTGTCTTCTCTTCATCTACTTGTCACCGGTTCCTGCTGCCGTTTCCCAAGAAATCCTCAAAATTTCGCCCAATCCTGACGGCGGCACGACTGAAGAAAACGGTGCGCCGAAAGAACACGCGTTGGACGCAGGGCTGATTTTTCAATTGTCAACGCTCAATGATGAGATTTTTGCTCGGGACGTGGAAGGACAACAAATTAACTGGCTTGAGGCTACGCCTCGTGGGTTCGCCCGGCGGAATGCATTTGGTGCGTTGGACGTGAGTGCGGGCGGGTATGTGATTGAGCAGGTAGGTTCTCTTCTTGTCGACCACCTAGAGAGGACTCAGGCGTTTACACTGATGGCGTCGGTTACTTGTTTCGATGGGGATATCGCAGGTGAGGCGCGGATCATTTCGTTGTCGGTGGGCGAGAGAGGGATGAAGCTGGCGCAGAGGGGTGCTCAGATCATGTTTCGTACGGAGGGCATGGACGGAAATCGAGTCTGCGAGGCACTTCCCGGTGAAAGAAGGCATATCGGTATTACGTATGCTGATCGAACTCTCCATTATGTGGTGAATGGATTGTCGATTGCCGCAGAGACTCTAGACGAAAAGATTTCGATTCCAAATGCGGCGACATTGAGTTTCGGTGAAGTCGCGCAGTCGATGTCCAGCCGGTGGAATGGGATCATTGAAGGTGTGGCTGTATATGACCGGGCGTTGACACTGGAAGAGATTGCTGCGCTCGATAAGGCCGAGAAAACGCGAATTGCCGAGCGTGAGCCAATCCCACAGTTGAGAGTGCGAGCGGTTCTGCTGGACAAGTCACATGTTCCTACACCGCAGGAGTTGAGTCCCTATACGCAGTCCTTGGCTGTATTTCTCTATGAAGTAAGGGAGGTGTTGTCCGGCCAGTATGAAGAAGAGCAACTTCACGTGGCTCACTGGTGTGTATTGGATCGAGATGCTCTACCCTATAAGGATACGAAGATAGGTAGTGAGCATGTCCTGTTATTGGAGCCGTTTGAAGTCCACCCTTATCTGGAGTCCGAGCCTATCTCTACTGATGTCGTAGAAGACTTTTCTCTTCTCTGGTTTTATGACGTTGGGGGACGGTCGCTGGGCTTCGAAGTCGCCCGCATCTCCGAGTCCAATGTGACAGCTTTCATTACGAAGGAAAGCGTCGAACACGCTGACGTCCTAAGAGGTCTGCCTACACCATTTACGGGACGTGAACGTGCTGCTCGTGCGGCCGCCATTCGCGATGAGTTGGCATCCGCGCGCAAGCGTCTACAACCCTATCGCAGTGAGCATGCACGGTGGCTCCGGGCGGTCGATCCCTTTTACGAAACGCTATCCGAGAAATTGGAAGTCATGGAAGGTGCTGGCGCCAGCTATTATATTGGGCGGGACGGTTTCGGCTTCCATCAAGGAAATGTGAGGTATCTGGTTACTGCGTACCCGGCCCTGAAGTTGGGAGAGGAGGCGCTGTTAAAGGCCGAGCGCGACGACTTCCCCGAGTTCAATGCCGCGTTGCGCGCCGTGGAGAGCATCATTGAGTTTAATGCCGCGCTAAAGAGTCGCAATATTGATCTGTTGGTGGTTCTCATCCCGGGTCGTGCTCATGTGATGACGGACGAGTCAGCTGAGTTCGGAAGTGGTGTGGCCACGCTGCTCTTCCCGTTTCGCGATCTGCTGAACGAGCGTCTGCTCCGTGCTGATGTCGAGGCACTGAACATACATGAGGCAATGGTGGATGCCTATCGGACAGGGGATGGGCCCGTCTACCTGCGTTCCGACATGCATTGGGCACCCAGCGGCATACAAGTCGCGGCCGAAAAGATCGGGAAGCGACTCTCCCGCTACGACTTTATTCGCGACCCGGAAGGATTGGGAAGACGCTTCGTGGAAGAGTCGTTAAG
>DTUY01000187.1 GCA_012963885.1 Candidatus Poribacteria bacterium
TGTTGGGGATGATTCAGAAACGGTGAGAATATCGACAGGAATAACAGCTTTTACTAAAAAGCCATATGAATTAGTAGTTTACCTTTCTTGCAGTTTGCACCTAGATGTCTTTTCTAAACGAGAGTTAATTAAATAATTTAGGACTCTTCTTTACGTCACCCCAAGTCATTGACAAACTTTCTTTTTGCTTTTCCACGCCAAGTGACGACTGATACTTAACCAGTTCAAAAACTCTTTCTCCCCCTCCACCTCGCCAAATTGGCATACTCATTTTAACCGGCCCAACCTTAGGAGCCAGCCAAATATACCCAGCTGACGATCCACGACGCTCCACACCACCTCTTTCAAAAACACGAACCTCTGACACTTTAAGGCAATTTCGAAAAGTTCCCGCAGGACAACGAACATTTTCGAGCTTAACCACTTCCCGATTTACTTTCCTTGTGACTACTCTTCCCCTCCGAACATTATTGCGTTCACCCTCCACTGTCCACTTTGTAGCCAGACGAATCGAGTTGGGAACATAATCCTGGGGCGGATCATTCTTAAAAGTCATCGCCCAACCTTGTCGATTATTGTTTCTTGGTGGAAACTCATAGCTCAATCCAATTTGTTTGATACCATCAGCTTTGGTGAAAACAAAGCGTTTGGTTGTCGGCATCCTCCGATTGCGACCAGCCTGTTGCCTTTTTGTCTCTGTCCGATCTAAAATAACCCGCATGCTTTCCTGTCTTAAGTTACCTGGCAGTTCCAACGGCTCTCCCTGTTCAGGTTGCATCATCTCTTTAGTTAATTTGCTAATTTCAATAATTCGGCTGGTATCCTTATCATCCGTCTGACGAAAAACCCAATTATTTCCTATTGCCACTGGATAGTAATTACGGGCATTACTGATTGAAAGAAGACATGACATGAAGCCAAATACAGTCATCAGAATCGCTACAATTTTGCTATTACCAAGACGAGGTAAATTCTGTCGGTATGATACTCTTCCAATTGGCATTCTGCACCCCTTTGAATCTAAACTTTTAGACTTTTACCAAAATCAGTTTAGGCATAGAGAGAAACTGCTTTATATTATTATAATTTTAAGTCAACGTCCGTCTCAAAGCAACAAAATAATTATCATCCATTGACTCAGCAGAGAAGAATGAGATACCATCAATCAGCACCACCACTTTGGGCGTATTCTACCATACGTTCAACATCCTCAGCTGGAATAGCTGGTACATAGACACCAGTATACAGTGGGCACTTTCCACCTAGAGCTTCAACTCCCTGCTATGTTGCCGTTTTAACCCATTCAATTGGTTTATCATAAAAATTGTGATGAATCATCGGAAAGGCCACATCAAGATCCCATTTCGGCCAATCTTGACGGACATATTTTCTGGCTAATTCAGGTGTAGCGAAAACTGCGGCTGACAGGAGTTTATCCCCTTTGTTTTTGGCTGCACTGCTAACGATCTGCTGGATTCCTTCATAACGGAACTCACGCCAATCTTGATCTACAGTTGGATCTTCCAAGTCCAGCGGATCAATACCATGTTTTTGATAAAATAGAGCACGACAGGTTTCCGAACAGCAAAATCAAACTCCGGATATTCACGATCTTGCACTAAATTGTGTTCAGGTTGCAAAGCGGCCGGTAAAATAACATCGGGATGGCGTATATAGTTAAGATGAATGCCGTCAAGTTGATCGTAACTCGCTAGTTCGGCAACAGTACGGTTAACGAAATGGCTAACGTCTGGAACAGAAGGACAAAGCCATTGGTAATATCCGACATAAGGCAGTTTCTTCAGCGAAGATTCACCATTCCGGCTGACACAAAACCATTCCGGATGCTCCTTTTGAATCTGTGGAATGTTGCATCTTAGGGCAATCATCCATACATGCAACTCCAAACCAGTCGCCTTCGCTATAGGCAACATTCCTTCTAGTATTTCACCGGCAACTGGTAAATGCCCGCTATTATAGAATGTCTGAGAACCAGTATATAAGCAAGGTAAAATGGCATCAATTCCAGCTTGGCGAAATTGGTTAAATTGCCTTTTCCATTTTTCTGGTGTTTCACTTGTGTCGGGATGCAACCAGATCCAATTTTTCATATTTTTTCTCAACTGATTTGATAATTATATTTAAACGAAAAATAACCATATTCCAGGCAACTGATACTCCAGCAGTATCAAATTTAGTAATATTTTTCAATTATATGATTTACCGTTTGATCAGGTGTTGCCTGTCTAAGCAATACTTTGAACTAAACCAGTATCTTCACAAAAAGATTATTTCAAAACGTGATAAGATTGTCAATCCTAGTACCAACTGTAGGTGAGCACATTCGAAAAAACGACCAACGGTTTTGGCTTGATTGAACAATCACATTCGTGTTATTTTACCCACGTTTAAAGTAAAGGAGATAGAAAATGGTTTTTATGAAAGTCAGGTGTCAGTCTGCATGTTTTCATATTCGGAATTTGCTAATCTTGCTTGGCATAGTTTGTTGTGTTTTCAAGGGAATAGCTGAGCACAATTGGACAGAACAGATTAAGGCTTTTAAACCGATGGTCGTTAATGTTGAAACCTCATCGGAAATTGTCTTTGAAACAGAGGTAAAAGGTACTAGTTTTGCCTCTGGTTTTGTCATTGACGCCAAGCGTGGAATCATCGCTACTAACCGACATGTAACGGGCAGCAGCCCATCTTACGTGAAAATTAATTTCTATGATGGAAGTTTTACCGAGGCACATGTGCTTTATTACAATCCCACCCATGACTTCGGTTTTTACCAGATCTATCCGGAAGAAATACCTTTTGAACTGCAAGCTGTACAACTGGGTTCTTGGAAGGCACTGGCTTTGGGCGATGAACTTCTACTGATCGGAAACAATGAAAAAGAGGAATATTCAATTAAGTTCGGCACCGTAGCCAATCTCAACGTAGATAAAGGAGACCGTCACTCCAGTTACATCCACTCCACTTTTGATCGCACAGGTGGTTCCAGCGGAAGTCCTGTCTGGAATACAAAAGGCGAAGTGGTAGCTATCCATGCACGTGGTACCGACACATCAAGTTTTGAATTGCCAATCGAATACCTAATTGACGCTTTAAAACAAATTCAGAATAATTCAAAAATTCAACACGGAGAAATTGGCGTTGATCTAGAACTGATATCTATTGGTGAAGCAATCAAGCATTTTAAGCTTCCAGAAAAATCTCGACTTGAGATTGGTCCCTCCGAAGCTAGTACACCCAAAGTCATGCAGATTGCGTCCATCATCCCTAGAACAACAGGGAATCAATTCCTGCGCGCTTCAGATATCATCTACCGAATCAATGGCCAACTTATTCGTGATGATCTGTACGGATTTGATTTTATTCTGAACGAGCGGGTTGACAACACCATCAATTTAGAAATTTATCGAAATGGAGAGAGCATTTTTATGGATGTTCCGGTAGAAAACCTAGAGCAGAGAAAGATTAGCAGATTTGCCCGTTTTGCCGGTTCAATCTTTCACGATATCACACCCAAATTAAGAAGATTACTTTACTTTGAAGCCAACGGTGTTTATCTTCCACAAGCAGATGCAGGTAGCAGTTTTTCAATGCTAGGCCGGCGTGAAAGAAGCGGAAACTCCAAGGTCGTAATTCAGGAAATTAACGGTCATCAGATTGAGGATCTGGATTCATTCATTCAAGCCTGCCAAGGAATTTCCAATGGAGCACACACTTATGTTGTTATCCGTGACTTCAACCTTTTTGATACCTCACCTACACCAAAGAGTTTAACAATTAACCTCAAATTCGGACCATTACAGGTATTTGAGTGGGACCAGAACCTACTCGATTGGGAACAAGTGGAAATGTAATTGACGTCGAAAACCAATCAATAATTGACAGTAAGCTAAACTATCTCTATTAAAAAATCCAATGTTACTACTTTGTATACAATCCATACGCATACTTGAAACAGTCTGTATCAACTCAACCAGCCTTACATTCTTTTCACCACAAGTATGTCAGCCATAAACCAATAAACAATGGGTGAAAAATGGAACTGACCGCATACCTTTCACAAATACCTTGGGAAATGTGGATACTCGGTGCGTTGTCCTTGTCAATTGGGTGGGGGATCCGCGGTAATTTTGGGCATGAGATCGGTGCTGCTATGCCAGGAGCCCTAGCTATCATGGCAATTGTCATCATGTCCGGACGCCCGGATTGGTGGCAACGAATTCATTACTTTGCCATGTTTGGTGCTATTGGTTGGTCATTTGGCGGTAGCATGTCATATATGCAGGTTGTATCATACACACACTCCGGACACTCGCTAACAATTTTTTATGGATTTGCCAATCTATTCGTTATCGGATTCTTGTGGTCTGCCCCCGGCGGAATAGCAATAGCCATGCCTGCCATTCTAACGAGTGATCAACTGAAACTCTTTTTTTTTCCCTTCTTAGTAGTTTTTATCGGTTGGGCACTCCAACAGTTTTTCGTTGACTTGTTTTTCCATCGACACCCTATGCAACGCCACGAAAGCCCCTTATACTGGTATGACACCGATTGGCTTGATGTGTTGATTGCCATGATTGCGGTTCTGATTGTGGTCATAATGCGCGGAGGTTTTGATTTCTCTACCTCATTGATTTTGCATATGGGAGTGGGTTGGTACGTGGCGTTTCTGGTATTGGTCAATCTATTAAAACTCCGGATGACACCACCGCGTGGCGACAATTGGTCAGGTTGCGTGGGGATTGTATTGGGTGCCTTGGTCTTCTGTTTCCGCAATGGCCTTGAGCAAGTAGCCTTAGCTATCTTATTAACTGGTATTGTGGGCGGGATTGGTTTTGCATCTGGGCAACAGATCAAACTTCTTTTTATCAAAACCGGGTTACAAACCAATTGGCACAGCATTCTCGAACAAATACAGGGTTTTTTGTTCGGCATCGCCTTAGTTGCAGGTGTCGGAACGCTTTCAATCCTAACTCCACGAATCACTGCCGCAACAGATCTTCCTGTTTGGACACACATTTTTGCAGTTGTGTTTGTGTTGGTAATTATCACTTACCTCAACCACAGAAAAGCAGCCGGTACATGGATTGAACAAGTCGAATCACTCCCAGAAAAGTTCTTCGGCCTACCAACTGTTGGTTTGTTCCTACGCTCCAAGGGATTCTTTGGTTGGTTTGAGATAATCTATGTCTCAGTTGGTATTGCATTCATCTTAATCTTAACGGCGCATACCAAAAACCCCATCGATCTGATACCAGAAAGCTGGCTTGGTAGAAGTCAACTTCTGTACCTGGTATTTTTATGGTGGATCGTGACCTTTAACTTTGAAAGGGCGCTAACCGGATTTTCGCCGCATCGTCTTGTCACTGAAGGTGTGATTACCTTTAACGCCATCATCGCCACCATCTTGATGGCCCTGAAACCCTCACCGGCCAAAGAAATTGTTCCCCTGTTCATAAACTGTGTGACTTGGTTAATGGATATAGCCTTTTACGGCACCGTTATTACCTTAGTTATAATAACCATTTTTTGGTTACTTACGCGCATAGTGTTTAGCGATCATCCAATCGCTTATTCCGGACTCCATATCCGATTTGGCCCAGAAAGAACCGCTACAAAAGCAAAACCGAAACCGGGTGAGCGCCACCCGTGAGATATTTAAATAAATTTCGCCAAGAGGAAATAAATGGTTAAGTTTCCAAAGTTGACAACTTCTGAACTAATCAAACGACTAACTCCCCCTACAGGGAAAGTTCGCCTAGTTCTTGACACTGACACGTACAACGAAATTGACGATCAATTCGCTGTGGTTCACGCTCTGTTATCACCGGACAACCTGACCCTAGAATCGATCCACGCTGCCCCGTTTTCCAATTCCCGATCAAAAAACCCTGCCGATGGGATGGAAAAGAGTTATCAGGAAGCACTTAGTCTTCTAGGCCGACTGGACGTAGAACCGAAGGGTTTGGTCTATCGAGGATCGACGGCATATCTCGATAACATGGAAAATCCACAAGAATCCGAGGCAACAGATAACCTAATTAAACAGGCAATGGTTTCTGATGATCTTAACCCATTGTATGTTGTTGCCATCGGTGCAATCACCAACGTAGCGACCGCAATTCTCCTAGAACCGACAATTATCGAAAAAATCGTTGTCGTTTGGCTCGGCGGTCATGCACACTATTGGCCTAACACATTAGAATTCAATCTTCGTCAGGATATTAAGGCTTCCAAGCTGATCTTCGATTGTGGCGTACCTTTGGTTCAGATTCCTTGTGCAGGAGTTGCTGATCATCTGGCGACAACAGTTCCAGAGATAGAACGACACATCCAAGGACAAGGTGAAATTGGCGATTACTTGGCAGAAATTTTTAAAAATTACGGCAAAGATCACTTTGGTTGGTCAAAAGTGATTTGGGATCTTTCTGCTACAGCATATGTCGTCAACCCGAACTGGATTCCAACAAACTTAGTCCACAGCCCAGTTCTTACAGACCAATTCACTTGGAGTGTTGATACTTCCCGACACATGATTCGAATCGCTCGGTCAGTATCACGGGACAAGGTTTTTGGTGATTTTTTTACAAAATTGAAATTGCACACTTTAGCTTAGTAAAAATGTAGATAAACGTATACAAGGACTAGTCTTGCCAAAAAATCCATATGCGTGGTAGAACTGATTAGCAACACAGCGCTTCAATCGGACCAATTGACGTCAATTGGCATCCAACTTCCCAATAAAATCCAAACTTTGCTTGAGCCCAGCGAATTTTGCTTGTGGGAACGACTGAGAAAAACAGTTGTGTAACAGAGAGAGACTTAGATCTATTTTGATGCCCAACTTTGTATCAAATCCTCTGGAATTTCATCGATAAACATTGATGCTGCCTGAACACGATTTCCCTGGCGCTGTCGGACGGAGGTGAAGTATAATCGCTCTTTCGCTCGCGTCATACCGACGTAGAAAAGTCGTCGATCTTCCTCGATTTCTTGCCTCGTTTGGTCTCTATAACGTATTGGGAAAACCCCGTCTTCCATTCCCATAATTATAACCGCTCGGTACTCCATACCCTTAGCCGCATGGACGGTCATTAAAGTCAGTTCGTCTTTATCGATCTCCGGTTCACGATTAATCAGGTTGAAGTATTTTAGAAAGTCGGAAATCCCAATTTCCTCGGCGTCAAAATTCTGCTCAAAGTTGGAGAGGTCCTTCATGAAATCCAGTGTGCGTTCTTCCCAATCTATATCCTGAGACTTTCGCAAATCGAGCGAAGATTCCTTGAAATTTTCAACATTTTGCACCAACTGGTTGATCAATCTTTCAGCCTGGCTGATGCTATCAATATGATTTAAGAAATCTGCATAGGACTGGATTTGGTGATTCCTGAGGTAACGAAGTGACGCTTGATATAGTATTTGGTTATATTTTGGTGCGGTTTCTGACCGATATAGAATTGCTAATCCGACTAACGGCAAGGATTCGGATAAAGATGTCAACTCTCGTCGCTTTGTGTCTTCATTTACTAATTGACGAAATATTTTCAGGGTAGTATCAACAATTCCGGTAGGACGACTCCCGCTCTCCATTATATTGAATTTCTCAACCAGCGCTTCAAAGGCTGGATTTTGACGAGGATAAAGTCGTTGTGCAATAGCCATAATATCACAATAAACGGTATTTCGGAATTCCTGATTGAGATGCTTAACCAGATCTCGGCGTATTATTTCATTATCGAAACTAGCAACATTATGTCCCACCAAAACCTGATTATCGATAAAATTGATAAAGCTTGGAAGGACTTCCTCAATAGATGGTTTATTGGCCACCATCTGGCTGGTAATGTTATACGAATTTACGCTTGTTTGCGGAATCCAACCTGTTGGTTTCACTAGTTGATGGCGTGATTCTAAGGGTTCCCCCATTTGATCCAGTTTAGTTGCCACAACCTCAATTATCTCCGCCCATTTGGGATTGTTGCCTACTGTTGCCAAATCATAGACAACAAAATCCTCAAAATTTTGTCTCTCGAATTTTGAAATCAGCCGTTGACACAATTTTAAAGCAACAATGGAAAGAACTGTATACCGGATTTGGATAATAAACGAATCCTCAGTCGCTGAAAGTGGGCTAATTTGTATGACGAATTTACCCCCATTGATGATAATCTGAATATTATCAAGATCTCCTTTTTTTTCTACTTCTATTTTGGTATCAAGGTAGTCATTTAGAACCTGCTGGATAATGTACACTGCACAAGAAGCATCAATATCATTCCCCGAAATGATTTGAATCGGTTCCTGTTGGAAGATCGCTTGGTATAATACGGCTACGGCTTCTTGGACATTTGGAATTTCAGCTTCACTTCTAAGCTCCAAAATCTCACTATCAAGATACGGTAAACGCCACTCAGCGAGAGAAAGGAATAATTCGTCCACAATTTCAACGACGTTTTTTTCCTCAAGTTTGGATTTCATGTAATTTATTTGAGCTAAAAACTGATTAATATTCTTTCGTGTAAGCGGGCCGAAATACTGCGGATAATCATCGACCCGTTCGATAATATCGCAAAATTCTATTCCCTTGCATTGTGCCAGAAGTTTGAGCCGCGCTAGACTAATGTCAATCAGCCGCCGTTGTGGAAAGTTTATCGCCCGCTCAGCCTGCAGCGGCATGTCTCGCCACTCCACAAAATTCAGGTATGCTACCACATTCTTAGCAAACTGCTCACGAAAAGAGATCTCGCCACCAACTCTCTGAAACGGGATCTCTCTTTCTTCTTCACCAGATTGGTTTTCGTCAATTAAGCGATTTTCTAACTTGTTCGCAACCAGATGATTACGATAAAAGACTGCGATGTCACCAAATTTATAATCACATTCCTCAGTTAAGTAGCGAATGATCTTTATTACATGATCGGCTTCCTGATCCGGGTCTTGCAACGTGTAGTGTATGATCGGGTTCTGTTGCGTGATTTGGTGAGTATTAAGGTCAATCGTATTGTATTCCAAATTCTTAGTAATCACAGATCGAGCGGCGTCAAGAATATTTTTATGACATCGGTAATGGTCTGTTAACTTCACAACCTTGGGGTGGTAATCAGCCTTAAACTGATTGATGAATTTTGGATCGGAACCACGCCAACTATATATCGATTGGTCGGAATCAGCCACAGCCATTAAATTATTTTCTGGTTGGCGGCAGAGCAATTTAAGCAACTCATATTGAGGTTCATTGATGTCCTGATATTCATCAACAAGAATAAATTTTAGTTCTCTTTGGTATCTTTCACGAACGATTAAATTCTGTTTTAGTAATCTAACAGATTTAGCAATTAGATCAGTAAAATCAAGTGCATGATGAGAATCAAGTTTGGCTTGATAAGTTGAGATCAGGTCCAAAATCGCTTCAATCTCATCTCTGTCCGTAATCTTCCTGCCACTGTAGGTTTCGAATTCGGTGATGTCTGAGTCAAGGTCTCCAAACTTCGATTTATAACTACCTACAATGTCACGTAGGCTGGGAAGCAGGAAGTTGAATTGACTCGTGTGTTGTTCACGAATACACTCAATTAAAATTGCATCTTGCATCTCCTGATCAAAGATGGCAAAATTCCTCGGCAATCCAATTTCGCTAGTATACTCACGAATCAAACTAACACAAAAGGCATGAAAAGTATGAATACGAACCCCAAGGCTGTTATCACTATCAACTAAATTCTGTTCCATAACACGATCAAGCATTTCTTGTGCGGCTTTGTTAGTGAAAGTAACAGCGAGTATTTGTTCGGGAAGAATATTATGATGACGGATAAGATGGGCGATACGATGGGTAATGACTTTAGTTTTTCCGGTGCCAGGGCCCGCGATTACTAAAATTGCGTTTTCGAAGTGCTCTACAGCTTCAGCTTGTTTTGCATTGAGATCGCGCAAGACTTCCATTTAAAACTTACCTTACGAAATGAAAGCAACGTCTTGTGAGGTCTGCAGTACAATTTTTCTCCATCTTGACTTCAAGCCTACGAAAATTTATCAGCTTGTTCCTTGACTGCTTGCCTACCGAAATTGAGAAATTGGTCTGCCGTAATTATCAGAGTTGGTGCTAGATTAGAATTACTAATCGAATTCTTAATAGTTTCTCCACCGTGCTTCTGAGCAAAAAGTAAAACAGTGCCTATCAATACACAACTGAACATGATACCAAATACTGCCCCAACCATGCTGTTTATCCATCCTAACACGCCCTTTTCTATGATAATGCCAAAGCGCTCAAGGAAAAAATCGACTGTTACACTGACACTAACTACTATAACAATCACACCAGTCCACTTTGCAATTTCTTCATTCTTAATGAACGCTACTATTAAGGAAGCTAGCAACGGCCAAAACTGGCTTGCCATCAAAACGCCCAAGGCAATAGACAAAATGCCTCTGATACTGCGAGTAAACCCATGTCGGAAGCAACTCCATCCACCCAACCCCACTAAAATTAGAATGCCAAAATCCAGTGCTTCCATAATCAACCCATATCTATTTTCCTCTGCCAGTCCGAGAATATTTGGACTGTAGGCTTGCCAAAGGTTTGCTGGATAGCATCTTCCGGTTTCTCTCCACTACCAATTAATCCAAGAAGCACACATATAGATGAAAACCCAAACTGCTCAATCAGGTCTAGAAAGATGGCATGTGCTTGATAATAAGCAAGGCGGCGTTGTCTATCATCAATTTGACTAAAAGGCTTATTTAATTGTTGAAGTCTTAAGATTGCACCGTTTCTATTTGCGGTTTGTAGATACTCCATCTCGAAACTAAACATTTGGCGGGCAATCGACATGGCTAATCCTTCATCGATCCAAGTTGGACACTTTCCATCCGTAATCAAATCTACAAGTAGATGCGTCCATTCATGACGGATTAGAGTTTGCAGAACTCCCAATCCTGACATACTGTAATTGCAACATCTTATCCGAATAGTACCATCGTAGTAGGCAGGTGCCCAATCCGGAAAAGTATCGAGATCATTATAAGAAGATTTCGCTAAATGTTTTTCCTCAATATAAACTTTTACAGGATCGAGGGGAAAGAAATTTAAACGATATCCAACGAAATTACAGGTTCGTTCAAGAATACCAGATATTTTTTGAACCAGATCATCAGACAGGGTAGAAATATCAGGCGAAACATTTAAATCAAAATATCTTGAATCTTCAAGTGGGGATGATATCGCGTCGTATGGTATATTGTAGAAGGAATTTTCTTCGGTGATTCGATTTTTGCGACGTAGCGAGGTTGGATCACTGGGCCGAAGTCTAAGGGCTTGCTCTATAGCTTGGAGCGCTTGATCCCAACAGGCAAGCATCTCGTAGGACTTTGCAAGGTCCGCATACGCTTCAACACATTCAGGCTCAATTGATAACCCAACGAGGTAGTAGTCAACCGCTTCTGAGTAATTTCTTTGTTTATAGCATATCGACGCTTGAGAGAAATGCTTTTTGGCAAGATGGTTCATCGATACCGGTAATATCGATAGAGTTTTGGAATGCTAAATAGTCTCAATTTCTGTGATTGGAACGATCTTAGTATCAGTGATTTTCAGAGTGGTATCACCTAGCTTAATCAGATCGCCCTCCTTTAACAACATAGGTTCCATTGCCCTAATACCATTAACAAATGTTCCATTTGTACTATTTAAGTCAGTGATGTAGATCTGATTATTTTTCAGATCAAACCTAGCATGCTCTCTTGAAAGTTTCCGACTGGCGGCAGGAAACCTGATATGAGCTGTCTTTTCGTTTCTACCAATAACAACGTTTGGGATTCGGACAGTAAAGATTCCTCTCTCGTTTTTCCCTTTCAAATTTTTGAAGGAAATACCAATCATACTTTGAGCACACGTTAGTTCAATGACCTCAAATTCACTATTTCCAATTTGAATTACAGAACCAAGATTGAGGAGAGTCGGTTCCATAATTTGATTTCCATCTAGATAAGTCCCATCTTCTTGATCCAAGTTAACGATAAATAATTGTTCACGGTGAGTTGTAAGGAGGGCATGAAAGGACGAGACATTCGACTCTTTGCTCAAGCGAATAGTTGCGTTCGGGGCTGAACCAATGGTTATCGGTTGTAAGTTTATGCCATAATTGCTTCCTACGTTTTCGCCTTCAATGACTCGCAGGTTCAGCGTAAAACTATTTGGGATTTCAAGGTTGTTTTCTGTATCTTTATTGGTTTGCTCTGAATCCAAAGAAACAATTTTATCGATTTCAAGTACTGAATCAGGATTGCCAACCTGTTGATCTATAGGCGAACCGAGTGCTGGCTCTGGAATAAATCCGATGCCAACATCACGGAAGAATTTACCAATCTGGCTGCCGCGATGTTGTTGACTAATTCTATTCATTAGTTTTTGCTCAACTCGCTGCTTTACATTGGCAGGTGGTTCAAAGACTTCGCTTTCCTCATGTTCCTCAAAATTGTAGTGGACGTAGTCAACTAACTCTTTCAGCGGTTCTAAGTCGCCAGATCCTTGAAAAACTCGGAGATATTTTTTCTGTTTATCAGAGAGTTTCTCACCGTTAAGCCACTGTGTGTATGCCTCTAGCATTTCTGCTTGATCGGTTTCGTTTTCAGGATCTAGTGCTGATGGGGGCCAAAACTTCATCTTCCTTATTCTCCCAAGAGGAATGCGTTTTTCTTGCGTTGTAAGCGTAGTTAAAGCCCTTCCGGCTCAGAATCTGTCGTAACTCCTTTGCACAACGGAAGATCCAGATCTTTACCGTACCTTCTTTACGCTTAAGAATTTGCGAAATTTCTGCAATGCTACATCCTTCAATATGTCGTAGTATCCAAGCAATACGGTGGTTCGGTTTGGTAATTCGTTGCAAAGCACGCTCAAGAATTTCCTTAGCTTCAGCCGACTCAGCTAACTTATCGGGAGTCGGTTTGTAGTCGACATGTTCAATTAACGGTACGCTAGGATTATCTTCTTCCGATGCCTGAAGCGACTCACGAATTCTATCTTTCTTCCGAATGGCATCGATAATCGTGTGCTTGGCTACGGTGTTCAACCAAGCCTGGAAACTGCCCTGTGACGGATCCCATTTATCAGTTTTCTGCCACACCTTCATGAAGATGTCTTCAGAAACCTCTTCCGTTTCTTGATGGTGACTCAGCGTGCGATATGCCTTGCTATAAATCCAATTGTAATGTTTATTATACAGCATTTGGAAGGCATACTCATCACCGGATTTGACAAGCATTGCAAGCTGTGTATCTTCTTGAGAAGACAGATCGTCTACACGAGACGCCAAAATTCTCTCCTTGTATGATGTTTGATTGCTCTTTGAAGATCCAATCGACATCAACATCTAGATAAACGCAAAGGATATCTAAGAAGTTTCACCCTTTTCTCAATAGAATCCAAAGTCACATTAATCTAAATTGCCTAATTGAGGAGTTTAACTATTTGGTTAAAAAATATATCACAGATAAGAAACTCCGTCAAGTAGTGTGTTTACACTGCGCGAGGTAAAACGTGTCAAGACAAAAAACTGGCGCTATACGCGGATATCCTATCGTGGAACAGCAGATTCAACTTAAATGGGGTTTAATCAAAGTAGCCGTTGTTGCGGATCTAGAGCCACTTATTGATCAAGCCGAACATGAAGATGATTTCCCCTACTGGGCTGAAGTATGGCCTTCATCAATTGGCCTTGCTAATTTTATTGAATCACCAAATGCCCCGGTTCTCGGACGATACGTCTTGGAAATCGGATGTGGTTTGGGCCTTACCGGAATTGTAGCATGCCAACAAAAAAGAACAGTGATTTTCACTGATTGGAAGATTGACCCTCTAGTTTTTGCTCACTACAATACGTCATTAAACAACTGTAATGATTTAGCGAGATTCATACAGATGGATTGGAAAAGTCCATGTTTGGAATCCAAGGCATATAGGTTTCCACTTATCCTCGGCTCTGATGTGATTTACGAGGAGAAGAATTGGGAACTCATTCTCAAACTCATATCAAATCTACTTACTAATGAAGGTGAAGTAATACTATCCGAGCCAAACCGAACAAACACAGATGTTTTTTTTTCACGGCTAAGATCCATGGGGTTTATCTACCAGAAGTTCTCTGAATCTGTACCTTTGAACAACGCAGTTTCACGTATTGCAATTTACCGAATTAAACGAAATTTTGTTTGAAACCGTAGAAAGACATCTGCGTTTTTTACAAGGAAAATGTTTTTTTACACATATGCTGAATTTCCCACATTAAAATATCCTTAAAAGTACATCAAAAATTAGGAGAGTTTCATGACAAGATTACCTGTTTTGTGCCTATTCTCACTTGCTGTTTTGGTCCTTTCTATCGGATGTGGTGGTAGTAGCGAAAACCCAATCAAAGAAAAGAGCGATCAGTACGACATTCACGACGTAGATAATCCTATCCCTTCATCCGCACTGGATGTTAAAATTGAAGCGAGCAAAACAATAATTAAACCGGGTGAAGTTATTGAACTTGAGGTGAAATATACTCAACTTCCCGAGACCCGCGTCTTAGTTAACTGGATTAACGTTACTGAATTTGGGGAACTTTCAGAGACTGAGGATGGAAAGCGCACATGGACAGCACCTAATAATATAAATACACTTGAAGTTATTGAGATTATCAACGCCGTTGTCACTGGAATTAGTCGAATGATCTCAACAGATGGACTTGACACACGGACGCAAATTCTGACAGAAACAAAAACCATTTTACTGACCGTAACAGGAACTTGATCACGAAAGAAATATGCTCCAACACCAAATGCAACTGTTAAGGGATAGCAATTTTCTGCCTATTGCAATAGCAGTTGTTCTCTTCTCCTTCGTCTTTGCCGATCAATCTGTTGCTTCGGCAAAAGCATCAGGAATCTGGTACCACGTAAGACAAGGCGATACTGTCTGGGATATTGCTAGAAAATATAAAGTTTCGCATAACTCAATCTTGAAAGCAAACCGGATTCAGTCGGAAAAACGGATACACATTGGGAAAAAATTATTTATCCCAGGCGCTTTTCCTGAGCAACAATATGGGACCTGGTATAAGGTCAAACATGGAGATACTCTATCAAGAATTTCAGTTAATCATGGTGTTCCTATTTCCAACCTAGTTTGGCAAAATAGACTTAAGTCTGCGGATCATCTTCAGGAAAATCAGAAGATATTTATCCCAAATCTTCACTCTTCCGGCTTTGCACCACCGATGCGAATAAAGTTAGTATTAACTTCGAACTACGGCTATCGTCGACACCCTGTTTTAAAGAGACGAATGTTTCATCACGGAATAGATTTCCGTGCCAGAAAAAGGACGCGTGTCTACGCCTCAAAATCCGGAAAAATTGTGAGATCAGGTTGGAGAAGCGGCTATGGGAACTACGTACTTATCAAACATGCTGAAGGTTTTGAAACTCTATACGGTCACCTTTACATCATCCGTGTAAAAAACAGACAATACGTTAAAAAAGGACAGGTCATTGCACTGTCAGGTAACACTGGTAGATCAACTGGCCCACACTTGCATTTTGAGATTCGAAAGAATGGAAAGAGCATTAATCCAATTCACTATTTAAACTTAAGGTGATAGCTTGCGGAAATTTTGGATTTTATTTCTCACCCTGATACTTCTCGGTAACCTAGTTTATGGATCGCGCCGACCGCAGATCGGGGCCAAACCAATTGGTTTCGGTAGCGCGTTTATCAGCAATTCTGAAGACGCATTCGGTGCGCTATGGAACCCCGCAGGATTAGCTAACCTTGTGGAAATAGAGTTTGATTACGATCTGTCACAGGGAGGTTTTTCGGTTGGCCTACCAATCTTTGAGTCTCTAACTTTAGGGACTAGTTTCTTTGATCTAAATGGCACTGATCGTTTCATGATTGACCAAACTAATAATCCAATCGGAACTTTTGAACGTGGCCGCAATCAAGCGGTCTTTTCTCTAGCAGGTAAATTTGGCTCTCAGCTGCTCTTAGGTGCAAATCTAAACTTGACAACAGATGTCCACGCAAGACGTCATCCAAGCTATGATCTAGGCATTCTTATCAATGCTACCTCTGGTATCCGTTTAGGAGCAAGCCTAAGGGAATTCGGAGATCAATATCGCGAACCAGTTTTTGATCTTGGGATGACATGGCAGACTAATCGCTATTTCCAATTAAGCAGCGCGCTTGATACAACCACATGGAAGTTTCGAATTGGTACTGAACTTAGCTTTCACAGATTATCGTTACGGTACGGCTCAATTTTTCACCTTGATGGATCTCGTAATTGGTCGACCTGGAGTGCAGGAAGTTCTGTTCGAATAAGCAGAAGTGAAATTAGCTACGCCTACATCGAGGATCAAGAACGCGAAAACCGTCATTTCATATCTGTTAGTTTCACCTTTGGTTTGCCAACAGGTATTGGAAATAATAATTACGGAAAATCAAAAATAATCCGTACGTCAAACGTTGAAACCATCGCCAATCAATATAACCTTGAAATAGAATTACTTCTTTCAATGATTAGAGTTGAATCCGCATTCAAACCGAATGCGATTTCCAAATCCGGTGCCGTTGGATTGGGTCAGTTGATGCCACCGACCGCTAGAGATCTCGGTCTTAGAGTCCCTGATTATGAGAACATTACTCAGCCGAATCACAATTCAAAGATTGATGAGCGCTTCAACGCTGGGAAAAATTTGGAAGGAGCCGCCAGATATTTACGGATGATGTTGGATCGCTATAACAATAACTACGCACTCGGCATTTCAGCGTACAATGCCGGCCCAGGACGAGTCGGAGAAAATGTGCCGGCTATCCGCGAAACAGAACGCCATGTAGGAAAAGTACTTAACTATTATTATCAATACAAAAACAAATCGGAATTAAAAAACCAAGATCTCCTAAAATTGAATCAAGCTATTAATAGACCATAACACAAAATAGTCCCACAAGATCTAATTTTGATTTGGAGCTGATCTAAGTCACATACTTTTGGCAAACAACCTTGAAAATCATTGCTTTTGCCCTTGACAAATAAATTAGCGTACGCTACAATTATTCAGCCTTTTGTCAAGAGTTTCTTTGGGGCGGATAGCTCAGCTGGTTAGAGCGGCGGCTTTACAAGCCGTAGGTCACAGGTTCGACTCCTGTTCCGCCTACCAAATCAGAACAGTAGCATATCCTTACCAATTGGCCCTGTGGTGTAGCCTGGTCAACACACCTGCCTGTCACGCAGAAGATCGCGAGTTCAAATCTCGTCGGGGTCGTTCCCATACCATAGGTTATATAACCTATGGTTTTTTATTTCATCATA
Source organism: Candidatus Poribacteria bacterium (assembly GCA_012963885.1). Lineage (GTDB taxonomy): Bacteria > Poribacteria > WGA-4E > WGA-4E > UBA9662 > UBA9662. The sequence goes on from DTUY01000187.1 coordinate 17,370, forward strand.
TATAGGTTCCTATTTAAGGAAAATGACGCGTGTTGGATCTTAAATTCATTCGTGAAAATCCGGATATTGTCGAAGCATCTTTACAGCACCGACAAGCCGATATTTCACTCTCTCGGTTGCTGGATGTCGATCGTCAATGGCGTTATACACAGACAGAAGCTGACAAGCTTAGAAATTACCAAAATAACGTTTCAAGGGAGATTGCAGAATTGAAGCGATCAAATCAGGATGCATCCGATAAGATCGCCGAGATGAAGGACATCTCTCAAAAAGTAAAGGAATTCAATAATCAGGCGCAATCGCTAAAGACAGAAATTAACGAAACGCTGATGGAGATTCCGAACATCCCACATGAGACAACTCCCATTGGTTCTAGTGAATCTGATAATCCTGAAATCAAACGTTGGGGCAACCAACCAAATTTTGATTTCGAACCGAAACCTCATTGGGAAATTGCTGAAGCGCTGGATATCGTTGACTTTCAGCGGGGATCAAAGATAGCAGGTAACAATTTTTTATTATACAAAGGAATGGGAGCTAAGCTTGAGCGTGCGTTGATTAACTTCATGCTCGATCTCCATACAGACCAGCATGGGTACACTGAAGTTTCACCACCATTTGTAGCTAATCGGCTCACAATGACTGGAACTGGGCAGTTGCCCAAGTTTGAATCTGACATGTATCGGTGTGATCAAGACCACGAAAATCCGGAGAATGATCTCTTTCTTGTTCCAACGGCTGAAGTACCCGTAACCAACATTTTTGCCGGTGAGATGTTAGACGGTGCTGACCTACCAATAAATTATACTGCCTATACCCCCTGCTTCCGTCGAGAAGCAGGATCTTACGGCCGTGAAACTCGGGGAATGATTCGGCTTCACCAGTTTGATAAAGTAGAGATGGTCAAATTCACCACCCCTGAGACCTCCTATGACGAACACGAATCACTGCTGATGAATGTGGAAGCAGTGGTACAAGCACTCGGCCTGCCGTATCGAGTAATTACGCTCTGCACAGCAGACTTAGGCTTTTCGGCATCAAAGTGTTACGATGTAGAAGTTTGGACAGCTGGTGAAGAGAGATTTCTAGAAATCTCTTCATGTAGTAATTTCGAGGATTTCCAAGCCAGACGGGCGAATATTCGTTTTCGCCGAGATAGGGGAACAAAGCCGGAATTTGTGCATACATTAAATGCTTCAGGATTGGCCTTACCACGTGTAGTCATTGCTATACTTGAAAACTATCAACAAGCAGATGGGAGCGTAGGAATCCCACAAGTACTAAAATCATATATGGGAGGCCTAGACCAGATTCAGCCCCTCGCTCCATAAGTTATACTTAAATCACTCGCCTTCTATTAACTCTCCACCTTTTTTAAGGAATGCAACAGCATTTCGCGTCAATTCTACTTTGACGCCCTCCGCAATGGTAATTACAACAATATCTTTATCGACACCAACAACTTTTCCGTGCAGACCACCATTTGAAACAACTTGATCCCCTTTTGACAGGTTACCCAACATGGTCTGATGTTTTTTCCGCTTAACCTGTTCTGGACGTAAAATCAAGAACCAAAAGATAGGAATAATTAAAATCAATGGCATAAAACTACCTAAAATTTCCAAAATTTTCTCCTCAGAATTGTGGTTTAACAAATCAACATCGCATCGCCGTAACTATAAAAGCGATACTCCTGATCAATCGCTTTCTGATATGCTGAAAATATGAGTTCCCGAGTTGCAAAAGCACTAACAAGCATTAACAATGTTGATTTGGGCAAATGAAAATTGGTGATTAATGCATCCACGATTTTGAATACGTAATCCGGATAGATAAAAATATCAGTATCGCCTTTTTGTGGACGAATTTTGCCATCGACAACTGCAGACTCAATTGCACGCACAGTCGTTGTTCCAACAGCAACGATTTTTCGCCCCTGTTGTCTGGCACTGTTAATCTGATCGGCAGTTCTCTGGGATATCTCAAAATATTCGGCATGCATTCTATGTTTTGTAATGTTTAAGGTTTTAATAGGCTGAAAGGTACCAAGCCCAACGTGCAATGTCAAACTTGATATCTCAATATCTCTCCCTTTCAGTTGATCAATCAACTCAGTCGTAAAATGTAAGCCTGCGGTCGGTGCAGCGACTGCACCTTTTACACTAGCATAAACAGATTGATACCGATCAATATCCTCCAAATTTGGAGATCGCTTGATATACGGAGGGAGTGGTATCTGCCCCACCTGTTCAAGAATCTGATTAAGATCTCCATTATAAATGAACCGGATGATATAATTCCCAGCATCTGTACGCGTCAAAATCCGAGCTGTCAGCTCGCAATCAGCAAATTCAAGTTGGGTGCCTTGCCTTACCTTTTTTCCCGGTTTGATTAGCGCTTCCCACGTTTTTTTCCCTCTTTGTCTTAATAGAAATACCTCAATCTTCCCTCCGGTAATTTTTTTAGCAATCAACCGCGCTGGAATGACTCTTGTATCATTTAGGACCAGAAGAGACGGGGAAGGGAGAAAATCAGCAACCTGTGAAAATTGTGTATGGTGAATTTTTTCCGTATCCCGATTGACGACCAGAAGCCGAGAGAGATCTCGTCTTTCAAGAGGATCTTGGGCGATAAGCTGTTTGGGAAGATTGTAGTCGAAATCGGTAAGTCGCAACTTCAGTTAGAATTCAAGTAATGTCTGATTTTTATAACCTAAGTGATTATATGCCCGATCGGTTGCCACACGCCCCATCGGTGTAAACGATATAAACCCAATCTTAATCAGATAGGGCTCATACACCTCTTCAACAGTACGTTCATCTTCGCTGATTGCAACAGCAAGTGATTTCAGACCCGCACGGCCATCAAACTTATCTATTAACGTTCGCAAATAGTACCGATCCTGTTCATCAAGTCCAAGTTCGTCAATCTGAAAGAAGTTGAGTGCCTCAAGCGCAATATCTTTTGTAACAACACCATCATATTTTACAGAAGCATAATCCCGAACGTTAAAGAGTAGATTTTTAGCTATTCGCATTGTGCCCCGTGACCGCAACCCTATTTCGAGTTGCGCTTCATCGTCAACTTCAACATTTATTTTTCCACTATTCTGTAGAATAGCGATTTTTAGTTCTTCAACTGTGTAATAATCAAGATGAATACGAATACCAAAACGGTCGCGAAATGGGGCTGCCAACAGGCCTTCACGCGTCGTAGCACCAATAAGAGTGAAATGGGACAAGGGAACTGGAATGATATCAGCCGATGGTCCCTGCCCCACAGGCAGATCAAGCTTATAATCTTCCATGGCAGGATACAGCGTTTCCTGTATTTGCGGCTGCATCCGATGAATTTCATCTATAAAAAACACATCACCTTCTGCCAAATTCGTCAGAATCGTAGCCAACTCAATCTTTATCATTGATGGTCCAACCGCTGACTTAAAACCATTTGACATTTCGTTGGAAATAATTTTAGCCAGCGTCGTTTTACCGAGTCCTGGAGGACCAACAAGCAGAACATGTTCAAGAGCCTGATTACGTCGTCTAGCGGCCTCAATATGTATCCGTAATTGTTCTTTGTTCTTTTCTTGGCCAATAAACGCACTGAGTTCTTGCGGTCTAAGGCTATATTGATTTTCTTCTTCATCAAGAAAATTCTCAATTTGTTTTTCCATTTATCCCAGCTCACCTAAGAAAATTTATTCAAGTAGCGTAGTGCAAGGAGGGTTAAATCTTCTATTTTTGCCTCATCACCGAGTACTCGCTGAGCTTCTACCACTGCCTTTTCCGACGCTTCTTCCGACCCACCAAGCCCTATTAATGCCTGAATTGCCTCTCTGTTCCGTTTTCCAGATTTGTCTTCTTCAATTGTTCCGTCAAACCCAATCTGAGTAATCTTCTTTTTCAAAGTCATAATCACAAGTTGAGCACTCTGCTTATTGAGTCTTGGAACACGTATTAATGCTGCATGATCCTCAGCCAATATTGCTTGTCGAAACTGTGAAGGGGTAAGTTTAGACACAATATTTAAAGCAAGTGCTGGTCCGATTCCCTTTACAGTAATTGCGATTGTAAAAACTTTGAGCTCATCGAGCGACCAAAACCCGTAAAGTTTCACATCTTTCTCACGAATATGATAGTGTGTGTAAAACTTAATATCTAAGCCAACATCTGGCAACTTATTTTCTGATCCAGGCGGAATCTCCACCATATATCCAACACCGCTGACATCGATGACAACATGATTCGCGTCTTTGGACGCAAGCACCCCATGAAGAAACGCAATCATATGGTATGTTTTTCCTGAAGTTCAATATATTTCCGCGATCTAAGATGACAAATTGACAAAGCTAGTGCATCCGCTGCGTGATCGGATTGAGGAATAGAGTCGAGATTAAGAACAACTTTAATCATTTCTTGAATTTGGCGCTTTGTCGCTGCACCATATCCAACGATGGCCATTTTCACTTCTGCTGGTTTGTAATCAAAAACGGGAATTCCCTGATTAGCAGCAACTAATTTTGCGACGCCTCTCGCTTCCCCCACTGCAAGCGCACTTGTTACATTCTTACTAAAAAAGAGTTCTTCGATAGCCAAAGCCTGCGGCTGATGCTGCTCGACAAGCCGATCTAGTGTGTCTGATATTATCTTTAGTCGCTCAGGCGATGGTATTTTGGCAGTAGTTTGAATATTACCACTATCCACCATCTCAAATTTCGACTCGACGGACCTTACAAAACCATAACCGGTATTGGCAAGACCGCTGTCGACACCCAATACCAACAATCTATTACCCTACTAGGCTGCTTCTAGAATATCGTCCGGAATATCAAAGTTTGCATAAACTTTTTGGACATCATCGTTATCATCGAGCAAGTCCATGAGCCTAATCATCTGTTCAGCTTGTTTCTCATCCAACTTGATCGTTGTCTGTGGAACCATGGTAGTCTCTGCTAAAGAAATATCAGCATGGGATTCTTTAATGGCAACACGCACTGATTCAAAATCTTCAAATGGACAAATAATTTGAATTTGTTCTTCTTGCGTTTCAAGATCTTCAGCACCAGCATCAGCTGCAATCAGAAAGAGTTCGTCTTCATCAATGCTATCTTTTTGAACAAAGATTAAACCGCGCTTTTCAAACATCCATGAAACACATCCGCGTTCCCCCATAGCACCACCGTTTCGATCTAGAATATTTCGCAGATCAGAAACAGATCTATTTTTATTATCGGTTAGAACCTCGATAATTAGCGCCACACCGTTCGGCCCGTACCCTTCGTAAACGACTTCTTCGTAACCGATTCCTTCGAGATCCCCTGTGCCTTTAAGAATAGCGCGGTCAACCGTATCATTCGGAACATTCGCGGCTTTAGCAGCTTGTATTGCCGTTCGCAAGCGCGGATTCATTTCCGGATCTCCACCGCCGTTTCGAGCAGCAACAGTGACTTCCTTCAACAACTTCGTGAACAGCTTTCCTCGCTTAGCATCATTAGCAGCCTTTTTATGCTTGATCGAAGCCCATTTGGAATGTCCAGACACTCTACACCTCTTGAATTTTTATCTCGCAAATTTAAACAAAATAATAGCACAGGCAAAAATATTTTGCTAGAGAGGCAGCAACAACTAGATTCAGAAACTAAAAAAGCCCGTGGAAAGCGGACTTAATCCAGATTCCACAGGCTTTTCGATAAAAAATCCCGGCAACGTCCTACTTTCCCACGAGGTCTCCCTCGAAGTATCATGAGCGCTGAAGGCCTTAACTACCGTGTTCGGAACGGGAACGGGTGTTTCCCCTCCGCTATTGTCACCGGAAAAACAATCAATTTGATGAAAGCACATCAAATAAATTCAAATTGACAAGTACAATCATTTCAGTTCACTAAAAGTTAGAAATAAGTTAAGCCCTCGACCAATTAGTACCAGTTAGCTAAACACGTCACCGCGCTTACACATTTGGCCTATCAACCTCGTTATCTACAAGGGGTCTTACCAGATTAACTCTGTGGGAAATCTTATCTTGAGGAAGGCTTCATGCTTAGATGCTTTCAGCATTTATCCTTTCCGAACATAGCTACCCAGCGATGCCACAGGCGTGACAACTGGTGCACCAGAGGTTCGTCCACCACGGTCTTCTCATACTAGCGGCAGCTCCACTCAAATTTCCTACGCCCGTAAAAGATAGGGACCGAACTGTCTTACGACGTTCTAAACCCAGCTCACGTACCACTTTAATGGGCGAACAGCCCAACCCTTGGGACCAGCTGCAGCCCCAGGATGTGATGAGCCGACATCGAGGTGCCAAACCGCGCCGTCGCTGTGAGCGCTTGGGCGCGATAAGCCTGTTATCCCCGGAGTACCTTTTATCCGTTGAGTTACGACCCTTCCACACGGAATCGCAAGATCACTAAGCCCTGCTTTCGCACCTGCTCGACATGTCTGTCTTGCAGTCAAGCTCCCTTATGCCTTTACACTCTACGCGTGGTTTCCAATCACGCTGAGGGAACCTTAGGGCGCCTCCGTTACAATTTAGGAGGCGACCGCCCCAGTCAAACTACCCACCTGAAACTGTCCTCGGCTTGGATATACAAACCAGAGTTAGGATTTAGATACAACAAGAGTGGTATTTCAAGGACGACTCCACTGGTGCTAGCGCTCCAGCTTCAAAGTCTCCCACCTATCCTACACAAGCTAAACCCAAATTCAATATCAAGCTATAGTAAAGGTTCACGGGGTCTTTCCGTCTTTTTACGGGTAATCGGCATCTTCACCGATAATACAATTTCGCCGAGCCTCTCGCTGAGACAGTGCCCATATCGTTACACCATTCGTGCAGGTCGGATTTTACCCGACGAGGAATTTCGCTACCTTAGGACGGTTATAGTTACCGCCGCCGTTTACTGAAGCTTCAGTTCAGAGCTTCGAGCCTAAGCTCTAACCCCTCTCTTTAACTTTTCAGCACCGGGCAGGTGTCAGTCCGTATACTTCATCTTGCGATTTAGCACAGACCTGTGTTTTTAGTAAACAGTCGCATGGGCCTTTTCACTGCGGCTTTCGCTAGGCTGGCGAACCAGCCAACTCAAGCACTCCTTCTCCCGAAGTTACGGAGCCATTTTGCCGAGTTCCTTAGCGAGAGTTCTCTCGAGCGCCTTAGGATATTCTCCTTGCCTACCTGTGTTGGTTTGCGGTACGCACACCACTATTTGTCCTCTCGGAGTTCTTTTCTTGGCAAACAACCGAATCAGTTCAGTCCTTAAGGACACCTCATCACTTCCAGAGGCAACTTCCGGGATTAACCGGAACCTCCGTCCGCTTGACCTAGCACTTCCATCCGCTAGTAGATTCTAATGCTTGCGTCTCTCCTAGATTCAACCGCCTAGTGGTGGTACAGGAATATTAACCTGTTACCCATCGTCTACGCTTTTCAGCCTCGACTTAGGATGCGACTAACCCTGGGCGGACTTGCCTTCCCCAGGAAACCTTAGGCTTACGGCGAACAAGCTTCTCACTTGTTTTATCGCTACTCATGCCGGCATGATCACTTCTAATTCGTCCAGAGAGTTTTTCAATCCTCCTTCAACCTATTATAGAACGCTCCCCTACCACTATCTTCGTAAACGAAGATAATCCGCAGCTTCGGTAACAAGTTTAAGCCCCTGAAATTTTCGGTGCAAAGCCGCTTGACCAGTGAGCTATTACGCACTCTTTAAATGAATGGCTGCTTCTAAGCCAACATCCTGGCTGTCTATGTAACAAAACATCCTTTGCCACTTAACTTGTATTTAGGGACCTTAGCTGGCGGTCCGGGCTGTTTCCCTTTCGTCAATGGAGCTTATCCCCCACTGACTGACTCCCATGCTTTGGGACGATGGCATTTGAAGTTTAACTGGAGTTGCTAACCTGGTGGGGCCGCTAGTCCAATTAGAGCTCTACCTCCACCGCCGAACACATAAGGCTAGCCCTAAAGCTATTTCGGGGAGAACCAGCTATTACTGGGTTTGATTAGCCTTTCACTCCGATCCACAGGTCATCCCCCAAGTTTTCAGCCTTGGTGGGTTCAGGCCTTCACGTACTTTTACATACGCTTCACCTTGCCCATGGATAGATCACCCAGTTTCGGGTCTACTCCATGCAACTATACGCCCTATTCAGACTCGCTTTCGCTACGACTACGCTTCAGAAAAGCTTAATCTTGCTACACAGAGTAAGTCACCGGCTCATTATGCAAAAGGCACGCGGTCATGCATACCAAGCGAAGCTTGGTCTAGCACTTCCACAGCTTGTAGGCCATTACGGTTTCAGGTTCTATTTCACTTCCCTACCGGGGAACTTTTCACCTTTCCTTCACAGTACTTCTTCACTATCGGTTGCTAGGTCATATTTAGCCTTAGGAGATGGTCCTCCTAGATTCCCACAGGTTTGGCTATCCCGCGGTACTCGGGAACAAAATCCAGGAAGTAAGTTTCCTTTCGCTCACAGGACTATCACCTTCTATGGTGAACCTATTCCAGAGTTCTTAAGCTAGAAAACTTATTTGTAACTTCCCGAGCAGCCTGCACGCTACTCCAATTATGCCCCTCAACACCAAATATGCAACGTATGCAGACTATCACACATATTTGGTTTAGGCTATTCCCATTTCGCTCGCCGCTACTCAGAGAATCGATTTTTCTTTCTTTTCCTTGGGGTACTGAGATGTTTCACTTCCCCCAGTTACCGATCACATTCATTCAAATGCAATCGATAGATATTAAATTATCTATCCGGTTGCCCGATTCGGGAATCTCTGGATCAACACATATAAACTGCTACCCAAAGCTTATCGCAGTTTGTCACGCCCTTCATCGTCGCCTAGCACCAAGGCATTCACCGTAGGCCCTTAGTAGCTTAACAATTTTTATACTAAGAAGCTTTTAATCAAAAGAAATTCATGTACTTGTCAAAGATCATCGCTTTGAATTAACAAAGCTAGAGTGGAGACGAGCGGACTCGAACCGCTGACCCTCTACGTGCAAGGCAGATGCTCTCCCAACTGAGCTACGCCCCCACACTAAATGGGCATATCTGGAATCGAACCAGAGACCTCTGCGTTATCAGCACAGCGCTCTAACCAACTGAGCTATACACCCAGTTATATACCCAATCTAAAGATTTTGAAAACTGAATATCAATCAAAGCCGTAATGTTTCACAGTAACACATATTGCTCCTTAGAAAGGAGGTGATCCAGCCGCAGGTTCCCCTACGGCTACCTTGTTA
>DTUY01000188.1 GCA_012963885.1 Candidatus Poribacteria bacterium
TACTAAGGAACAAAAAAGAAAGACAGTCTTGGAACTCGGCGGAGATTTCAAATACAGCTTGGCATCTAACCTGACAGCTGATCTAACTTACAATACTGACTTCGCCCAAGTTGAAGCCGATCAGGAATATGTCAATCTAAGCCGCTACAGTATTTTTTCCCTGAAAAACGCCCCTTCTTTTTAGAAGGATCCAATTTCCTTGAGTTTGGCATTCCACGATCAAGTCTGAGTTCTGCACCGCCCTTGCTCCTATTTTATAGTCGGCGCATCGGAATTGAACAAAATCGGATGATCCCAATTATAGCTGGAGGAAAACTGACGGGTAAAGTCGGATCTTACGGGATGGGATTTCTCAATGTTATGACCAGTCAACTGGAAAGGCCTTCGGAGGAACTGAGCATCCCGAAAACGAACTTCTCGGTTTTCCGCCTACGGAAGGACCTGCTAACCTCATCTAGTGTTGGCCTGATTGCGACCAACCGACAATCCACCGATGAGAACTACAACAGAACAGCAGGAGTCGACTTTCTGTATCGGCCACTTAGCTCGTTGACCATTAACGGCTTGATGGCAACATCTGCAGATCCTGATCGACAAGGGCAGGCCTTTTACCTCGGCAGTCATTGGCGATCCGATAAATTGCAAGCATCTGGCGGTTACAGTGTGATTGATCCGGATTTTGAACCTGGCGTCGGGTTTGCCCAACGCAGCAGCGGACAACGGGTTCGAGGGGAAATACGATGGGCACCTTGGGTACGCGACATGGACGATTGGATACGACCCACACTTGAGAAAATTCATCTTCGGGAAATGTGGTCTGGCCCAGAAGCTGACGTAGCATTCAATAACAGCCAAGAAGTGGAAACCGTTAATCTCAGGTATCTGCACTGAATGAACTTTGAAAGCAATGACTGGATAGCTATCGATGTTCAAAGTACCCTGGATAGGCTAGAGCAGCCGTTTAACGTCCATACAGATCATCAAATTCCAGTTGGTGAATATGTCTTCACTCGATTCTGGCTGACTACCGAAACGAATGAAACTCGCGTTATCTCGGCACGCATCTCCGTTGGTCACGGTCAATATTATCACGGTCAGCGTTCAGGGCTGAATGGCTTTTTGACTTTCAAACCAAATGGTCACTTCAGTTTGGGATCTAGCTATGGATTTAATCGAGTCAAACTACCTGATGGGGCATTTAATGCTAACGTTATTAGCGGATGTATGATCTACTCTCTCTCAACTTCAGCCTACGCCCAACTGTTCACTCAATGGAATAATGAGACGGAACGACTTTCGACCAATCTACTTTTGAACTACATCTACCAACCTGGCAGCGACTTCTATCTGGTTCTGAATCAGATTTACGACCGCACACAACCATCGGAAAAACGGTTCGTTGATCGCGCTATCTTGGCCAAATTAACCTACTGGTATCAGTAGGTCCATCATGGCAACCCAAGACCATGTCATCAGTTGAACCGGATCAGATTCGCTCCGAATTATTGGATCGCCGTGACCAAATACCGGTAGACCTACGCCGCCAGTCCAGTCAGAAAATTTGTCGTTCCGTTGATAAATTGATAGGAGAGCGACGGTTAAGTCGCTTATTATTCTATCTGAATATGAGAAGCGAGGTCGAAACCGATTGGCTGGTCGCCAAACAACTGGCTACCACTTGCTTAGTTGCAATACCAAGAGTCGAAAGAAAAGAGATTCGTCCCTATCGGCTGACCAATTTGCAGACGGAGATCAATCAACATCGATGGGGAATGCGAGAACCAGATCCAACTGTTTGTGACCCCATTGACCCACAATCCTTAGATCTTGTTCTGGTACCAGGATGCGGCTTTGACCTACAACGGCATCGGATTGGTTATGGGGGCGGATTTTACGACCGTTTTCTGCAAACCTGCCCACAGGCATTAACTGTCGGCTTGGCTTTCGAGACTCAGGTTGTGGATCAGTTGCCTACTCAACCATGGGACCAATCCATGGACCTCGTCTTGACAGAACAGCGGATCATTTAGAATCTTAGTTGCCGGAAGGATGGGCATCGGACAGGAGAGGGCAGTCAACAACAGACCCATAGGTGGCATGGCAATGGATGGTCTGCTCGCACCAATCGGTCGCTTCAAGAGCACAGGGTTGGCAATGATCATGAGCATTTTGTCATCCATGATTTCCAGGGCCAGCTACGGCACGGAGTTAGGAAACATGGAAGATGTACCTAAACCGGGACAGGATGGACATTTCGTCGCCGCAATTCAGGTTGGTGCATTTGAAGATGTCCGACGGTTCAAATCCCGTGTGGACCGCGCTATCCAACAGGTTCACCAATCTCAGTTGGCACCGAGGTTTGACCGTATCCAGGCGCCGGGCAAGGATAAATTCCTCAAACAGGAAGCATATCGCAAAGGTGGCATCCCCTTAAACGCTACCAGACGAACGGACCTACACCAAGTCGCTACTGATTTCGGAGTGGATGTGGCCTCATACGCATCGATTTAAGACTTGTGCTCGGAATAAACCGGAAATCGAGGCGATATTAAGGAGGTAACGCGATGTTGAGAATAGCAATTGTTGGCCTCGGTCGGGCAGGAATGCGCCATGTCGAAGCTATTCAAGAACTGTGTCGGAAAATCACAGTCGATTGTCTCGTTGATAACGACCCTGACCACCTGAGAGAGAAGGCAACAAAACTCGACATTGAAAAAATGTATACCGATTTTCACCATGCGCTCGCTACCCCGATGTGGATGTCGTATCGATCTGTACCCCTCACAATCTACACTGTCCGATTGCCTTGGAAGCCGCGGCTGACAAGAAACACACCCTCTGCGAAAAGCCGATAGCAATAACTGTAGCAGATGTCACGCGCATGATTGACGCCGCGGAAACCAACGGTGTGAAGTTGGGCTCTTCAAAGGCCTTTATTAGGTGGATTCTCTCCAAATGACTCCAGATTGTATGGCATGTTAGGTAATGTCTAGGAACGGTGTTTGGATACATGGGATAACAATTTTATCCAGAAGCCCGAGGCAAAATCGCCTCGTCAAAAGGAATGTACGAGTAATCCAACTATGCGGTTAATATTCGATATCCCTTTCCCGCAAAGAGTCCTATAATAATCCATATTGCGCCAATAACGTACTCACCTAGAATTCATCCCAAGAACATAGGTCTAGCCCGGCTGTACGTTTTAAGTCCACTATACTTTAGTGTTAAATATTTAAGTAACCAACCGAGAAAAATAGAAAGGAAAAACATCTGAATCCCCCAACTGCTCCCTGTCGTACACCCAATTGGATGCAAAGGCCACCATAAAAACCGGTGATAGATTAACGTTATAGACAACGTACTTATGATCCCTAACAGAAAAAAACCTAGGTTCGTTGGGTCCATATCAGCAGGATAAATCAGTCGTGATTCCAAAACGCGAAAACCTGTACGCCCTACCCAAGAAAGACCGAGTGTATTGGCACCAACTTTACAGGTGAATCTCAAGAAGAAATAGCTTGAAACAGGGAGCACGATAAAAATAGCCGCTATCATTGCCATTAGTAATGATATGCTCTTGGTCTTCTTCTCATTGGAGAGTTTAAATGTGTTCATAACATGAGGCATTATTAACTGGGTGAGATCTGTCCTGAAGCCTCGGGCCTGGAAGGTATTCAACGTTAAGTTGTAAGCCCCAATTCTCCGATCTCCAAACATTGTCCTCAACAGCATCATCGGTCGAAAAGTAGGATGCACGATGAGAACCCCTGAACTAGAAACCTGCCACGTAAAAATCACCCACATAATCGCAGAAAACGAAGCAATCGACAACGCTACCCAAAGAGAAATCCCCATAAGCTGAGATAATATAATCTGAATCAGAAACATCAAAAGTAATCCCAATAATGCCCAATGTTCGTCTGAAATAAATTCTCTTTCATTCAGGTTCCGATTCTTTGATACTGCGACAAACACGGATTGCATAGTTACCAGAAGTCGTTTTCTCGCCTGCCATCCGATCAGACACATAATTACCAGAAAGGCTCCCATTTCTTGATGAGAAGCGAAACTCCGGGTAAAGCCGAATTCTCCCGGAGAACTCGGCATCGGCAAGCCAAGAGAAACAAAAACAAAGCATTCAAACTTATAAAAAAGGTAGAAAAACCAGATACTGAAGGAAACCTGTTCTGCTAGGAGATACGTGATACCAATCACGGAAAGATGGATATCCAGAGGCAGCGGGCGTATTGCAGAAAAAGGTTTTTCAGCGAGAAATGGATCAAGTGAAAAGCGAGTTGGGATCAGGGGGACTTGAGGGAAATAAAAGTGGAGACCATTGAAAAGATGTAATGTTCCGGCAATGGTGAAAGTAATCCACATCCATCGATTTTTGAAAAAAGTTGGGAATCGACCGCTATCTTGAGGAGAACCAATGATTTCGGAGGGTAACTGCACTAATGGGAAAGCCATCCGTTCATTTTGAATCCATTGGTGACGCAGAATAACGTTCAAGCATATCATTGCTCCATATAGCGAGAGTGCATAGAGCATCCAAATCAGCAGAGGGACTATCCAAGGATCCTACAATATTTCACCGCCCGCCATTCCTTCATAAAATCCCCTAGCAATGCCAAAATTTTGGGGTGCCAGCCAAACTGGAATATAAGCGTGAAATAGTTGGTGCCATTGATTTTCAGGTGTGGCGAAATAACCTGGAGCGACGAGGGCAGGGAGCAAATACTCAACAAATGCTTTGGAAGGAATGCTCGCTGAGACACTCATCATCCCCCAGATGACCACAAGTTCACCTGTACCTAGACTCAGTTTCGGAATCTGACGTCCGAGCCCCACACTAACGCATATTAGGCAAATAAGGACAAAGAGTGGTCCAATGGGAAGATGATTACTAGCGAGATAGGTGTTGCGCACATAGTGATTGTTGTAGGGCGTGATGATACAAAAAAAGATGACACAGAATAGGCCAATGGCAACTGCTTTAATGGTCAGACTTTCATGAGCTATAGCCGCACCTCATAGGTCCCTCGAAATCTGGGAATTGCTGGTACCAACAGACTAGTCCACCGAAAACTGGATAGCAACAATGAAAGATTGTCGGTTATTTTATCAGTTACTGCAGCGACGGAAGTTACTGGCGGTTATTCATCTATCGATGTTTAACCGTGATGTGCTGTTTCTGGCAAAATCGGCAGAGGTAGCCGGAGACTTAAACAGCATTCTCATCCAGTGGGAGATCTATTCTGGAGTTGCCTTTCCTCTGAGAAGCCATAAACGCCAGCAGGACTTCCAGTACCCGTCGGCCTTGAGACGGTGGAGAGCACGTTTCCCCACCCTTCTCCATTACTCCTATTAACTCACGGATGGCAGCTGGTGAATCAACGTAGGTATTATGCGGGCAATCAATCTTTTTCCCTACATTTTCCGTTTCGATGAAGGCATGCTGGTCGCTGACAGTGATGCAGCCTGTCGTACCGAACAGTTCCCAGTCCCGACGGCCAAACATCCGTTTGGCATTATTGTAAAATGCACGAACCCCATTCTTGAAATGGATATAACCTGACACCGCAGGCTCAAGCTCAGGGGTACGCCCGCCATCCCCCTGATAAGGCCAGTAGTCTTCGTATCCTTCTTCCAATTCCGCAAAGACCCACTGCGGTTCCGAATCCGCGAACATGCACATAGTATCGACCATGTGGGTGCCGTTCCGAAAGAGCATCGCTCTTGGTCCACCAAACGAACAGACTATTCGCTGGAGCTGACCGATAGATCCTTTGTTCAACTCATCCAAGACGGGGCGAAAGATAGGACGCCAACGGCGAGAATGGTTGATCGTCATCGCCACACCGTTTTGCTCCACAGTTTCAATCATTCGGTCCGCATCCGCAAGTGTGGTTGCAATCGGCTTTTCACAGAAAATGCCCCGCACCCCAGAGTTCGCTGCAAAAACGACAATGTCGGCATGGCGATTGTCAGAAGTCACAACGCTGAGGATATCTGGCTTCAGTTCATCAATCATCTGCTGATAATCCGTGTAGCACTTCAACGCTGGCAGAGACACCAACCAGACTTCTTTGAACTGATCCAACCGATCTCGACGCAAATCACAGGCACCGGCAACTTCTGTCTCTGGTAGAGCGGAATATGCGGCGGCATGGGAATGAGGTACAATCGCCCCGTACCCGGCTCCGCCATCAACCAACGGACGACCAGAGCCAATGCCTGTCAGGCCAACGATGCAGACACGATATTTTTTCATTTCATTCATGATGCTTGCTTTGCGTAATGTGAGAGAAAGGTAACAACCTATTCTGAACACAACTAGAGGGTGTGTCAAGCCAAAAATGGAGACAGTCTAGGATGTCATCGCTCGTCGGAGCTGAATGACGCGATTGCATGTGTGGAATACCAGACGACATCCAAGTGATTCAAAAAAGTGTCTATCACAAAAGCAGAAACGTTAGAAATAAACCACCATAAGGATACAGTAGATCGCCTCGAACGCATGAAAGACACTAACGGTGATGTTTTGAAACAGGGTCACCGATACATTCGCCTGAAAATCTAATTTCCAGTCCTCGATCAAGAATATCCGCCTACCCCCAACAGCATCTGTGCCTCAAAATCCGCTTCTTCCAGAAACGATTTCGTCAACCCATCTTCAGGTTGAGGACCACCGTGAGGCGACTTACGCAACCAAGTTGGAGTGTAACTCAAAATCAACATCCTACGTTTTGCACTTAGTGTCGGCAGTGCTCGGTGCCAGAGATTACCATGGATCAATACCCCGCCTCCTGCTTTGACAGAGACTTCCAACTCGCCCTCTATTGGTTCATACGTATCAAGTGGTGGCTCTCGATCCAACCAGTTGTGCGATCCAGGCACAACGGCCACCGGTCCAGTGTCTACGTTCAAATCGTCGAGATAAATCAAGCCATCAATGCAATGAGGCCGCGAAAACCACGGTGGCAGCGGATTGGGAACTACCCGCATATGCCGATGCCAAGGCGTCTGATGACAACGGTCGTCGCCCGGATAGCTAATTCGGGCACTCAGCCCTCGCAACCGGACCAGCGGTCCCATCATCGCACGGACAATCGACAACACCGGCTGAAACTTCAAAAGCTCCAGAAACACTTCATCCTTGTCCATAAGATGCCGTGGAATAAAACCCCAGCCCCGCTTTCCAGCGATGGCCATATCGCGGTTTTTCCACTCATTCTCCTCCAACCGATCCAGCGCATCTCGAAGCCGCTGGAGTGCGTCGCCTTGAAAAAGGCTTTCCCTAACCAAATAACCGGATTCGGCAAATGTTTGCAATTCCTCGGGGTTGGCCTGCACATCCACTTCCCAGTATCGTCCACTTTCATCCTGCTTACGGCTGTTGAGCACTTCATAACGGATTTTATGCCGATTCATATTCACCTCCACCAATACGATCTTTATATGCTTGTGACCTTAGAGCCTGTTTTTTTCATTCGGTGACTCACCACTTAAAACCACTACAAATCTACATCTTTAAGCCTCATCGGAGGCAGGATCTCACCTCAGATCAATCTGTGTATCAGTCGTATGTGCTACCGTCGATCTTCATGTTTATTCGGCTAAGGCTTACCGATTTTTCTAGAGAGTTAAACCTCAGACTGAGATGACAGACCCTAAGCACTTTATCAAGTTTCCATGTGTTGTCGCTCAATTCCCGCTGTGAGTGGCGTCTCTTTATTCCCATAATCCAGATCCTATTCAAGCGACTCCCCACGCTGAACAATATGGATGTGTGTACTGGTCGTCAACCTGCATTCCCCCTGTACTATGCCCCGAGCACATATTCCAGCATCATCTCGGTGCTGGGGAAAATGCCATAACCAAAAATTGCTTCAAGAGCAGTGTACCCTTGCAGTATGATGAGTAGATGATCACCCGCCCCACTAGCTCTCTGGTAGAGAGAATATAGGAAGAATACCTCGAAACAAACGAACTTTCGACCAACCGCGCGCTGCTCGACGTTCAGCTTCTCGAGGCCGGCCGGATTGACCGAACCGCCATCGTAACGGGTGATTATCGAATCTTGATAATGTGAGACCGTGCATATGTCGTCGCCGAGGAAGTATGCATCGGACACCACTTTTCCCGTTTGCTGAACCTTGCCTTGAGTACGATGTCCCCCAGTCCAGCAGGAGAATCCGCTGTGACTTTTTAGGCACATGCCGCTGTTTCTACCAAACGTTGAGCCGCATGTTCTGCTCATTCCCTATGAAGTTGGTGCTTTGCTCATCTTCCGAGGAGTATTTCACCTGTAGCATATCCTGTCTTCCAACACAAATACGTGCTTGTAACAAGATAACACAAATACGTATTCATAACAGTATTCTGGATGGAGTATCTTCCTAATTCTGAACCGGGCACTTACATAAAAAAACGTCATTGCGGTTTATCTGTGCATGTACGACCGTTCCCGATTGGAATGCCACCCTCAGGTGAAGTTTGATGCATGATATGTATAAGCAAGAAAAATCAATGCACTCGCATCTAAGTCAAAAGGATAGATTTTATTGCTCATACAACACTCCTAGTAGATTTAATTCTGAGATTATTGAACTGAAGTTATCCAGTTCAAGTATACAATTAAGAATTAAGTAAATGGAATTCCATCACCGATTCCGGTGAATTCGATTTCCGTATTTAGGCGATAGCGATCTGGCCTTTGGACTAGTAGCGGTCGAATCCGAAAAACACCTTTCTCCCAACTATCCACAAGAGATTCGGCGCTCGGAACGATGTAACGAAGGGAGAATGCGACACGAGGCTGATCTGAAGCATTAGCATTAGATCCATGTACCACTAACTCATCAAAAAAGCAGACTTCGCTTGGTAACATCATATTGCCGGTGAATAACCGTTGACAGTGAAATGGAAATAACACAGAAAATCCCGTTTTCGCAAATCATCCAAATAAAATATCAAAGGTTTGGGATTTCGTGTCCAGAACACGATGGCGATTACGTCAGATGGGTTCTGAGAAATCCAATAGACACGTCCCCCAAACGGATTCAATTAGTGAAAAAACTCCTTCAATGCGGTTTATTAGCCACTTGCTGTAGAAGGCGGGTGTATCTGTATAGTGCTGGCACCGATGATTTTCGCCATTATGGATAAACTATTTTTGCTGAATATTTCATCATATTACAAAATCGTATCATTGTGTGCCTGCACTATTCATCAACCCCAATTACTCTGTCAACCAATCTGTCTCTTTACCCCAAAACATTAATCGTGTTAGAATATTCCATTAACTCGACTTGGTTATTCCTTCCGATATTAACAATTTAGCATTGAGAATTGTAATGACCTCAAGATACAAATCAATAATTTTATGGATCAAAAAGTCCATAATGCCTATGCTCTTTTTAGTCTGTTGCGTTCTGACAATTTGTGCATGTGATACAAAAAAACAGTATTCGTCGGGAAAAGAGAACAAAAAAACAAAGATATCTTTCTGGAATGGATTTACTGGTCCCGATGGGCAAACTATGTGGCAAATCATCAAGAAATTCGAGCAGGATTTTCCACAGTATGAGGTTGAAATGGAAATCATTCCGTGGAGCACCTATTTTGACAAATTGATGGTTTCTCTGGGCTCAGGTAAGCCTCCAGATGTCTTTATCTTACATGAGAATGAATTACTCAACTATGTTCAGCAAGATGCCATTCGGTCACTAGACAATTTGGTAAGTGGAGAACGAGGGATACCTGTTTCTGATTGCTTGGCTCCTATTTGGGAGCGGGTTACTATCAATGGCAACATTTATGGAATCCCACTTGATTGTCACAATACTGCTGTTTTCTACAACAAAGACTACTTTCGCCTGCTTAATGTCCCCGTACCTGAAAAACTAGAACGACACAATTTCTTTTTGTTGGCTAATCAATTGACTGTTGATAGAGATGAAGATGGAAATCCTGAAAAATGGGGTTTTGTTTTCGGTGGATCGGTACTAAAGCACTTCTATACTTTGACCGAACAGTTTGGGGGACAGTTTCTAGACCGAAGGACAGGAAAATGTTTGATCGACCAGCAGGCTAGCCAGCAGGCACTCCAGATTCTCTACGATGCAATTAATAAGCATGGCTACATGCCCAATCCAATTCATGACGGATCTAATCTATGGCAAGGGTTTCTACAAGGCCGAATCGCGATGTATGCCGAGGGGATCTGGATGATGAATGGGATGAAAAAACTCGCTAGCTTTGAATGGGGTGTCTTACCTTATCCACAGTTGGGTAATCGCGCGGCAGTATGGGCCAGTTCGCATGTAATGTGTTTGCCACGGTTCAGCGATACCATCGACTGGGAGGCAGCATGGACTCTTCTGACCTATCTGTCCAATCATGGTGTCACATGGTCAGATGGAGGCCAATTACCAGCTAGATACTCGCAGTTGAGTTCGCCAGATTTTACAGAGAAAGCACATTATCCTGTCTTCGCCGCACAGATACCACAGGTCATTTTCGGGCCGAACGATCCCAACATCATCGAAATCCAAACACGCGTTGAGCCTTGTTTGCTTTCGGCCATGTCAGGCCAGCAACCAATGTCAAAAATGGTCGATGAGATCAAAGTAGCAGTCGAAAGCATTTTACGAAGGAGTCTTGATTGAAAATCGATCACGACCATCGTTCATTGTTGATTCAGCCTCTGATTAATTTTTCCTATGTTGTTCCTTATCTGCTCCTATTTTTTTGCTGGCTGGTGATCCCAATCGCGACGGGATTCCTGATCAGCCTGACCAAATGGACGTTCATCTCTGGCAAGTACCAGTTGGTTGGACTTAGAAACTACAAGGATGCCTTTGCAGATGAGCTCTTTCTAAAAGGCATCATCAATACTTTGTATTATACTACCATGACTGTGATTGGAGGGAATCTAGTTTCCTTTTTCTTGGCCTACGGACTAACAAAAGTAAAACGCTTCAGGAATGTGTTTCGGAAAATTTTCTTCGTTCCCCTTTTGCTAAGTGTTGGCACAACAGGAATTATGTGGCAGTGGTTGTATAATACCGATTTTGGGATTATCAATTACTACTTGAATTTCTTGGGCATCAAGAATACCAACTGGCTAGGAGATGCCCGGTTCAGCATGCCAGCAATTGCGTTGATGGCAATATGGGGCAGTTGTGGATTCAATATGCTGATCTACTACGCTGGCATACGAGAAATCCCTTCAGAACTGAAAGAAGCCGCCACCATTGATGGAGCTAGCGGGATCCAGATGCTGAGATCGATTATTTTACCCCTGCTCCTCCCCAAGATCCTTTTTTGTCTGGTTATTTCCACCATCAGCAGTATTCAGGTTTTTGATCGCCCCTATATGTTGACAGGAGTCGGCCCTTATTTTTCCAATTACACTGCAATCTTTCACATTTATTACCAAGCATTTCGTTACTTTCGTATGGGATATGCATCTGCCTGTGCGTTTGTCTTGGCTCTGTTAATTCTTATTTTCACCATCTTGCTTTTCCTGATTCTGGGTAAACATGAGGAATACCATTGATGAAAGACTCGAAAATCTCTACCATCATCTGGAATATCCTACTAGTTATCTGCGCTATACTCATGTTGCTTCCGATCTTCTGGATGTTGGTAACCTCCTTAAAACCAGCGGAAGAGGTTTACCTTTCCCCTCTTCAGATTCTTCCTAACAAATGGCAACCGTTCAACTATATTGAGCTGTTTCTACAGCCGGGAGCCCCATTGGTTCGATGGTTTTGGAATAGCGTCTTTTTGGCCATCGTTACGACGATACTGGTCGTCTTTATTTCTGCTCTGACCGCCTTTGCCTTCGCTCGGTTGCAGTTCCCTTTTCGGGACCACTTGTTCTTCATAATTGTTGCCGCTATGGTGGTTCCTGGACAGGTGACGCTGGTACCAGTCTACATTATTCTTCAGAAACTAAGGTGGATTGACACCTATTATGCTCTAATTATTCCCAGTCTGGCTAGCCCATTCGGAGTATTTCTGCTACGTCAGTTTTTTCTGAACATGCCGAGCGAAATCGAAGAGGCTGCTCGAATCGACGGTTGTGGTGACTTCCGAATCTTTGTCCAAATCATCCTCCCATTGGCTAGACCCGCATTAACCACACTTGCAATTTTTACTGCATTGGGTAGTTGGAATGGGTTCTTCTGGCCACTGATTGTAACAAACAGCCTGAACATGCGAACTTTACCCATCGGGTTGGCCATTTTAAACGGACAATGGTGGTCAGAACAACATCTCCTGATGGCCGCAGGCTTTACCTGTGGGTTCCCGATCTTTATCCTCTACCTACTATTCGAAAACCAGATTGAAAAAGGCGTAACCGCTATGTCATTCCGGTAGAGGTGTATTTAAGAATTCCTTATGCTCAAAACATGATTTTACCGTTGTATATTTGCTGGTTCATAATTAAACCCTTTCAGCAAGATAATGTGTTCTTGGTCAATGTGATTTCGATCTGGGGTATAGCCTGTTTTAGGTATCCCCAGATCTCATAATCTGACTTAGGTTATTGACAAACTGGCACGCATATGGGATCTAATCCTTCCCGATGCCACCCGACTGGCTCGCCGGTGACCTACTGATTGTGAATCAACATACCTGGTATAAAATATCAGCTGATACTTCCACCCAGGACCATTGCGATATCTTCAACAAGTATTGTGTGGTCAACGTGCCCCGCCGTGGGGTACGATCCACAAAATCACGTAACTCTTGGTGCATTGAACGACGCTGGTAAACGCCTGACCCCTGTTTGTTTCGATCAACCCAGCACTACGACACACTTACTCATCGATTGTTCAACCGGCCAAGAGTCAAAATTTCTGATTCTACATGACAATGAAAATGATCGTTTGGAGTTGCCTTATGAAGAGGAGCGGGAGGCATTATGCCATGCTAAAAAAGAGACACTAAAAACTCATTATATCGAGATTAAGGTTGAGACAAGACCGAAAACCCGTATAATAAATTCCAATACGTAGAGTAGGAATGCTGCTGACCCGACAAGCGTCAACGTGTAACATCGTATTATGACTAAATTGATAAGTAGAATCTGATGGTTATAATTCACAAATCCCTTACTGACAGACACTAAGTCTACCTTTGAAATCAAGGGACTTATACTCCTAACACCACTAGAGAAAACTAAGGATTAATAAGGAGATCGTTATGGATAGAAAAGCAATGACCAACGAGGAAAATTATCATTTCGATGTGGCGGGTTATTTTATTGTCCCTGGCGTCTTGACTGTGGCCGAAATAAAGGACTGTAACCAAGCGCTCGATCGGCTGGGGGCCGTCGACGGGACACTGCAATGTACGGTGCCTTCCTGTACTCCCCTGCTTGCCCTGCGCGACCATCCTGTGCTGGTGTACTACCTAGAGCAGATATGCGGCGAGGGTTTTCGACTGGATCAGCCCCCGCGCCTGATCGGTCTAGGAGCGGGACAGACAGAGCCCCTCCTATCAGAGGGCAGCGAATGGCAGGATTGGTCCCGAGCCTATCGTCAACACAACGGGATCCGATTTTGTCAGGGCGTGCGGGCACTCTGGGCACTAGTGGACGTGAAAGAGGACGATGGGGGATTGGTGGTGGTTCCAGCCAGTCACAATAGCTCAGTAGACGCACCACAGGAGCTCGTGCATGGGACCGACGATATGGGATTAGTCGTGCAGCCAGTTTTGCAGGCGGGCGATTTGTTGCTTTGCGCAAGTTCGGTCATGTGGGGAATGCGCACCTGGCAGGAAAAAGGACCACAACGCTTGTTTGAATGCGGGTATATAAGCGCTGAAGTGCGCCCGTCCACCGAGACTGAAATTACCGGCTCCGAAAGTACAATGCCTGAATGGACAGCTGAGCTGACGCCGGTGCAACGCGCCGTTCTACACAACCCGAACCGACCCTATCCACCACCCGTGGTGCATTCGGACGGCAAGACCACCCGGCTCGCAGAGAAGCCTGGGATTTTTCACCCTTCGACCTATACCCACAATCCGGATTCGGGAATCGACGAGAAGGAATTTTTCCACTGGGACTTGTGCGGCCACTTGGTGTTGCAAGGGGTGATGGATGCTAACTGGCTAGAGGCGGCAAACGAGGCGATTGAGGCCAACGCCGACCAGGTTAGTACAGGAGGATCCGCCGCAGGCGACTCGAAACCATTAGCGGGTACTGGAGTAGGACGGTCGTCGATGGGTGAGCCGTGGAAGCTGCCTACACCCCATGGCGAGCTGTTTCAAAGGATGATCGCCCATCCAGCCCTGATTCAGCGCTTGAATTGGATCATGGGCAGTGGTTTCGAATGTATGCTGTGTAGTGCATTCTTGTCGGGGAAAGGGTCATCCGGACACTCTTTGCACGCCGCTGGTGAACCAGCCAAAGTGACCAATCACTACCGCCAGCAAAATGGCCGCGTCTACAGTGAGTACGTCAATGTGGCTTGGCAATTGCGCGATGTCACGTTGGCAGATGGAGGATTTGTCTGCGTACCAGGTAGTCACAAGGTTAGTTACCCTATGCCCGAAGGAATTAGAACCTGCGATGACGAAATGGAATTGGTTCGGCACGTGGAGATGAAGGCGGGTGATGTACTCCTTTTCCTAGCGTCGGCCCAGACCCACGGTGCCTATCCCTGGACGGGGGAACAGAACCGTCGAATGATCTTTTTTCAGTACCGGTCGCGGAATTTGTACGTTCCCTAAGCGGATTTTACTTTCAATTAGCAAATCTCTCACAACCCAATTACCTCAACACAGTAATCGTGTTAGAATGCCTCATCTTATTGGCTTAGCCTAAGCAAGAAATCTGAAACACAATTGTTAGTATTCTGTTCTTGCCTCATCAGGGCTAGAACGTTTCAACAAGTGTAACATAACTTAGTAGGTTCTTAACATTTTGCATGTTCTACAGTTGAAATGATTGATACTTCGTTTCTATTTATTAAGATGAACTTCTTGATGTCAAATCCAGTGAACCTAGCGAACTTTATAATGAACATAAAATTCATCTGCTTAGTTTTGAGGTAAGTATTGAACAAGTCATCTAAAGAATTATTGATTAAAGCGGTAGAAATTAATCCCGAAGATGTTATTGCACATGGAAATCTGGGTAACATGTACTTTAATGAAGAGAGATATGAGGACGCAATAGAGGCTTATCAGAAAGTAATACAGATCAATCCTGAGCAAGTTGCTGCATATAACAATCTAGGTAATGCATATGCTAAGCAAGAGAGATATGAGGACGCAATAGAAACCTACGAAAAAGCAATACAGATCAATCCTGAGGAAATTGCTATATATTGCAATCTAGGTGATGCATATTCTGAAAAAGAGAGATATGAAGAAGCAATAGAGGTTTATCAGAAAGTAATACAGATCAATCCTGAGCAAGTTGCTGCATATAACAATCTAGGTAATGCATATGCTAAGCAAGAGAGATATGAGGACGCAATAGAGGCTTATCAGAAAGTAATACAGATTAACCCTGAGGAAACTGCTGCATATAACAATCTAGGTAATGCTTACTCTGAAAGAGAGAGATATGAAGAAGCAATAGAGACTTACGAAAAAGCAATACAGATTAATCCTGAGCAAGTTGCTGCATATAACAATCTAGGTAATGCATATGCTAAACAAGAGAGATATAAGGACGCAATAGAAACTTACGAAAAAGCAATACAGATTAATCCTGAGCAAGTTGCTGCATATAATAATCTGATTAATGCTTACAACAGAACTTTGCAAAACCAAGTTAAGAAGAAACCGTTCGGATTTTTCAGAAAATTATTCAATATTTTGAGAAAATGATTCCCCGCAAAAAATTCGGTTGTGAGTTCGTGATTGCCGGTCGCATTTGTCTAGACTGTAGCACTCTTGAGGTGAATTATAATAATGTCGGACGTATTTATCTCCTTAGTTGATGATCAGGTTCAACTCTCAATTGAGAGCAAGAAAGGCGAATAATCTAACTGGCAGAAACAAAGACAGAAAATTTCTCTAAATCTTGTATTTTAGCTTTTAATTTAAATACAACAAACCAAATGCTACATACCATCAATTTTCCTGACTTTTAGTTTGAATTTAAATCATAAAAATGGGCTGTTGGACTACTCAAACAGTCATACCACGGTTACATGACAGTGTTTTATCATGGGATTTTTTGAGGGGAAAACAACAGAAAAATGGAAACAATGAAGCCAAACCCCAAGAATATACTAATCTGGAGTCTGATACTTGTCAATGTTTGCAACATCTGCCAATTTTTGCTAGATTAGAAAAGGAAAAGAGGAGAAGACAATGAACCCGAACTACCAACCGCTAGTTGAAGTCCGACAGACGCTTCGGGTTAAATGGTACCGATGCCCTATCGAGCCAACCAAGCTACGTGAGTTGATGAAGCGCAGCGACTTACAGGGATGGTTCCAAGCCGTGGGGCATTTGACCCTGTTTGCCGGCACTGGCATCCTGAGTTACCTCTTCTGGTCGCGGCAGATGTGGTTCAGATTCGCCGCCGTGTTGTTCACCCACGGAACGATCGGCAGTTTCTTCACGGGGGTGGCTCCGCATGAGCTCGGTCACGGCACTGTGTTCCGCACTAAGTGGCTCAATAAGCTCTTCTTGTACCTATACAGCCTCTTAAGCTGGTGGGACCCCTTTGATTACGCCATGAGCCATACCTATCACCACCGCTATACCCTGCATCCCGAAGGGGATCGCGAGGTGCTGCTGCCTCTCAAGCCTTCGGTAGAGCCCACCTTCCTGTTGCAGATGTTCACCGTCAATCTTTTCACTCAACCAGGAAGGACCTTCGGCAAGGGCGGACTCATTCCAACGATCATCACTACCATCAGGGTGGCCCTTGGTGTGAAAGCCTCGACAGAGATACCGAGTCGTGAGTGGTTACAGGCCTTGCACACTGACCAACCGCACGAGGCACGCAAATCAATGTGGTGGTCACGAGTGACGCTTCTGTTCCATGGAGCGGTAGTCACGGTGTCGGTAGCCACCGGTCTGTGGGTGTTACCGCTGCTTATTACCTTGTTTGCGTTTATCGGCAACTGGGGACGCTACTTTGTCGGCTTGACGCAGCACTGTGGCTTGAGCGACGACGTGCCAGACTTCCGAAAATGTGTCCGTTCGATAACCCTAGACCCGCTTTCAGAGTTTCTCTACTGGAGGATGAACTGGCACACCGAGCACCATATGTACGCTGGTGTCCCATGCTACAACCTAAAGAAGGTGTACCGAGAAGTGGCGCAAGACATGCCAAAGCCACGTACCCTCGCCGGTGCCTGGCGAGAGATGCGGGAGATATGGAAGCGGCAACAGACTGACCCGAGCTACCAATTCGACACACCGCTACCCGAGACGACGGGTAGCCTCCATAGAAACACAACTGATGAGCTCGAGCATTCGATCGGTGAGCTGGCACCAAAAGGTCTAAGATAAGCACGCACATAGCATAATCTCCACCTCCCACCAAGCGGAGAAACGGATACCTACGCAACAAGCAAAATGATTACGGCTTGCGAGCTCTTCTGCTTAATTTCATGTAAAGGATACGAAATACCGCTGTGGGGTAAGCCTTATCCTCATCGATTGATCCTTCTTCTTTAAGTTTTTAACTTAAAGACAACAAACCAACTTGAGCCCTTGACCAAATATCCCATCAACAGATTAATAATGAATAAAACCATTACGATTTAGCCACATGGAATAATTCCTAGCAGTAAAAAAACTATCGCTGTTAGTTACGATCGCAGTCCATAGTCCTGGAAAACTATCCGCCTTTATCCTTGCTGGTACTGTTAAAAACCCCAGTGATATTAAGAGCCGTGGAATTTGAGCTTACATAACCTCCATCACCGTCCAAACAGTCAGAATACTATAGGAATATAAGGCACTTGTCTCTGTTGGTAAATAGATCTTATAAAAATTTCTGGCACACTCAACCTTCACTCTGATATCATTATGGGGTAGTTGGTTTATTTCAGTAGTAAATAAGCATAATGCTTTAGAAAGTGACAGCTTAGTAAATCTAAGCTTGGCTGTTTAATTAATAAGGAAAAAGTAGGATCTATGGAAACAAAAACAGGTAGTGTTAAATGGTTTAATGATGCAAAAGGCTACGGATTTATCACTACCGATGAAAATGAAGACGTCTTTGTTCATCATTCTGAAATCCAAGGCTTAGGATTCAAATCACTTGAGGAAGACCAAAGAGTCGAGTTTACAGTTGAAACAACAGATAAAGGTCTTCAAGCCAAAGGCGTAGTAAAACTCTAGCATTCAATAAAATTAAAGCACTAAAAGCGATCTCGGAAACACAAACCGAGGTCGCTTTTGTCTTTTGACCTTTGATTCCTCTCCACTAGACTCAAAAGAATGCGACAAGCGGAATTTCTTAATGCCGTATGCATGCACGAAAGGAATGTACATTCATGACAACTATCTCACAAAAAATCGCAAAGCCAATTATACGCAAAAGTCAATCGGTCCCAAAGCCTAAATTTGGGGATCGATCACCCATTTGGGCAATAGTTGAATAAGGTGAACAAGCGGAATTACCACCTAGAACCGTGACTCAGGTGATCGCATCAGGTGAGCGTGTGCAATCGCTGGGGGAGGAAATCGCGAACAGTGTAAGCCACGGGATCGGCTTGCTCACAGCCGCGGCTACTGCCCCGGTCCTCATCGCAGATGCAGTCCCAGCAGGAGCGTCTTCACTTTCACCGTAGGCCTATTGTATTTGGCATCCATGCTCTACCACGCGTTCCCTCCGAGCCGGGCCAAACAGGTATTTCAGGTGCTTGACCACAGCGCGATCTTCCTCTTGATCGCAGGCACGTATACGCCATTCACGCTTGGTGTTCTCCGCGGCGCGTGGGGTTGGAGTCTCTTGGGACTCGTGTGGAGCCTCGCCCTGACGGGTGTCGTTCTCAAGACGATCTCCGGTATCCGCTACCCAAGGCTCTCGATGGGTCTCTATCTAGGAATAGGCTGGGTCGCCCTCATCGCAGTCAAGCCTCTTTGGCTTCTCATGCCCGCGAAGGGACTCTTCTGGCTCCTCTCAGGAGGCGTCGCATACACGGCGGGAACCGGATTCTACGCAGCCAAGCGCGTTCGGTACAGTCACTTCGTCTGGCACCTGTTCACCCTCGCAGGCACGGCGTGTCATTTCGTCGCAGTGCTGCGCTACGCAGTCTAGGCCGTCTTTTGATTCAAGCGTCGGGTGTGAATATGGCCCTAAGCCGTTGTAGGAATGAACACTGACAAATCTCGGCTGCCGCCGATTTTTGCGACCGTAGGATTACAGGACGACCATGAGGTGTTCGTCTGCGGCATTGGCATTAGGTTAGATAGGAAAAGGAGCAGTGGATGCGGCGATTCCGGATTTAATCTAACTATTCAGGAGAAGCCACTACGACTCCTCCTGACTCACAATCTGTTCTAATCTGCCTGAGCTTCTTCCTGTAGCGACACACGTGTCCACTGTATTATTTGACAAGTGCAAACTTCATCCTCCACGAGAAACTTGGTAAATACTCTTCTTTGATCAGAGAAAAGAGTCATACGAAAGTCTGAAACCACGTTTTTTTACGGTTACATCACGGTTACTCTTATGAGGGTTTCCTCTGGTTTCTTATGAAAGAAACAATAGAGGTTTGGTGCAAATGTTGTAGCCAAAGTGCGGAAAGGCCGAAACACCGAATCGACAGAACATAAGACAGAAAAATGACAGAAAACTTATCTAATCTTGCATTTTAGTTATAATTCAAAAACAAGTTGCTAACTCTAGGCTTAAATACAACACGATCAAACCATAGCTGGATCCTTACCGCGATAGAAGTCTAAATGTTTAAAACATTAGACTTTTGTACAGCTTCTTTCATAAACTCCTCTGATTTCATCTGGCACACAACTATTAGTGGTCTGCATGTAATCTGTCTTTCAACGCTTGGATAGCTTCGGCTGGTTCTGTCTGGTCTTCCGCTTGATCCAGTTTCATTGCGTCTTCCCTGGTCCACGATTGGACAAGCAACTACCTATCAATACTGATTTTGTTCTTTCATTCTTTGCGAATTGGGACAATTTCAGCTTTATGTCTTTCGATGTTAAACCACCATTTCCCGTTGGTTCCACAGTAAATGCCGTTTTATATAGTGTTGCAAAACAAAATCTAATCCCCATGTCAGCTGACTTTCCTGCCCTTTTGATTCGGTCTTGACAAACCAGTTGGAAACCTAGCTAACTTGCATCTTTCGCGCATTTTGGGAATGACAGCTTGATAAATGCTATTGTCCTGTCGTGGCTCAAAATCGCATTTAGTCGCATTTAACACTGATTGGACTCTCGGTATTGTTTCGTGCCTTGTTGGTTTTCTGATTGGTTGCGTGAGAAAAAAGAACGAAGGTGAGGTGAAATGAGTCTGGTTCGGCTTCCAACAAACACTAAGCGTTTCCACACCTTAAATTCCGTCTTTGAGCACGACAGGATGTTTATTCAGCAATACAGTATAGGTACTTGTGTCCCCGCAGATAAAGTTCTTGATCGATGATAGCTGGGGAGGCGTCAAAATTGTCATCCAGATGGTTCTCAGCCAAGATCTCAAATTCGACACCATGTTTCAGCACGGCTGCATTCCCATCACGACCGACGAGGTAGATCTTACTGTTGGCACCAACGGGTGAGGCATAAATGCCCTTGATATTGCTCAGCCTTTCAGGCCCATAGTGGCGGTTTCCGGTTTTCGAGTCAAAGCAGGATAGAATAGCTTTGTTGTTTTTCAAGGCGTAAAGAGCAGTGCCGTAAAGTAAGAGCGATGGTACATACGGAGCGTCTTTATCCCGTCCCCAAACGATGGCCTTTGTACCCGTAATGTCGCCCTTGGATCCCGTCACGCGAATCGCTTGCAGGATCTCGCCGTCGTACCCGCTGGCTACGTAAACAATCCCATTGGCAAAAACAGGCGACGGAATTGTGTTTTTGGATAGACCGCCTGCTTCCCAGATCTGTTCTCCGGTCAGGAGATCATAACCCCGCGTCCGATTGTTAGCACTGGTAATTACCTGTGGTTTCTCATCCAGCTCCACCACGATCGGTGTTGTCCATGTTGTCATCTCATCACGGTTGACACGCCATTTTTCAGCACCCGTCTTCTTGTCCAATGCAACCACAAATGATTGTCCTTCATGATCCCAGTTGATCACCAACGTATCGCCGTGTAAGGCAGGCGAACTTCCTTCTCCGAAGTCGAGAAAGATATCCATGTCTCCCAGATCTGTTTGCCACTTTAACTCCCCATCGAAATCGTAGCAGTAGAGACCAAACGAACCGAAATATGCAAATACATGCGTACCGTCAGTGATGGGGGATGGTGATGCCCAACTTCCATCACTGAAAGTTCCTTCATGCGGCAACGCTGTTCTGGCCACACGTCGCCACCGGATTTCACCTGTTTGTCGGTCGATGGATAAGACAACAAATTGCAGAGCATGCGTAACCGGAATGCCGGCATTTCGCCGCCATCCCGGCAACTGGTTTTCTTTCGCATCCAGTTCTTCCGATAAAATCTCCTCACCTGTTTTAATGGTGGTGGTAACAAAAATGGTGTTTTCCCAAATGATAGGCGAAGCGTGACCTCGACCGGGGATCTCGATTTTCCATCGAATGTTTTTGTCTTCGTTCCATTCCGTTGGCGGATTTGCATGCGGAGCAACCCCAGTAGCATCCGGACCTCGCCACTGATGCCACTGGTTTTTAACTTGAGGCGAATCTGCTGTCACCAACTTGTGTGTTCCAATATCCACAAGCAAATTCAGACAAATAATCAAAATCAAAATCTTTTTCATGTTTTTGTTCCTTAGTTAATTTTTGGCATTGATTCTACTTAATTTAATAATGAGTAGAAGCATATAGAATACCAATCCGGGTATTGAATAATCTCGCCGTCCGGTACATATCTTGCCTAGATGACTTCCGATAGATCTGCTAGATAAATTTGCCGGTCTCCGTTGTTAACTGAGTCAATA
Organism: Candidatus Poribacteria bacterium; assembly: GCA_012963885.1. Taxonomy (GTDB): domain Bacteria; phylum Poribacteria; class WGA-4E; order WGA-4E; family UBA9662; genus UBA9662. The sequence goes on from DTUY01000188.1 coordinate 22,086, forward strand.
GTCACCCATTTCCCATCCGGAGACCAGCGTGGATGGAGGTCGCAACGGATCTCACCAGTGAACTCAGGCGCGGTATAGACGTGACCAATCTCGATCTTTTGATCACGATTCAGATGGTATAGTATCAAGTGTGCCATTCGTTCCGGCTCACGAGGGTATGTGTCGCATACAAGCCACGACCCATCTGGTGAAAAACAGGCATGTCCGTCATTCGGCAGTTTCCCTTTGCCAATCGGTTGGAAATCACCCTTACTGTCGGTGAACTCTACAAACTGCATTTGTCCCAGAACATTGGTAGACATCAGCATTCTTTTGTCGTCACGCCAAGCAAAGTGCGAAATCTTGTGACCAAACGGAATCTGGCATTGTAAATTCGACCCGTCAGGATTAACTGTCCACAACGAGGTATTAAACCCTCTTCCATTATGACGTGTGCGACAGAAGAAGAAGATTCGATCTCCCGGAGGGTTAAACATGATGTGGTTAAACCATGTCATCCCGCAATCTGCAGCATTGAGGTTACTATGTTGAAGCACCTCTGTGATAGATAGAACCACTTCCATTGATCCATCCCGAAGATCTATTAGAAAGAGCCCGTCATCAAGCGGAACAGGTTCCCATGAAGCAGCGTCGATATTGTTGGCGTATCCAACCACCTGACGACAGATCGACATGCGTGCGAAATTCAAACCGATAGCGTAGGGGGTAGCTGTCGAGACAGCAGCGATGGCACCTTGGATTGTACGTGACTCTCGCGTGGCCAAGGTGACGGCACGGGAAACCAGGCGATCATCATCCCAATCGTTGAAAGTCAGTTCTTCTCCAAAACCAACATCAATCCAGTGCATCATACTACCTTGTTGTAGATTGAAAGCAGAGGTGGATGCCACTGGCGTGAAATCGCCGGAGCGCTTATCGACTAACCCAACTTGCGCTATGTCAGTTGGTGTAGGTACATGCCTATGGAAGTCGGTCTCTAAAGCCAGATGGTAACGGAAATTTCGATCCCATGGGTTAATACCATAGTAACCAAAAAAATGATGTTTAGGTCCGTTTGAAAAAGGTTTAAGTGCCATACCTATGCCTCCGAATTCGACTTTAGCACAGCATGTATACTATGTCAACATCAATGGGTTGAAAGCAGATAAACGAACTCAATGACGGTTTTTTTATATCTGCCGAGTTGAAACCTGAAAATTCTAGTATTTCCCAGATTGCAATAAAAAAATAGTTGTCAATACCATTGCTTTGCTATAATTTCTATTCTGTAATCTAAGCTGAGTCGATATATTACAGTCTCAGAAGTCCTTAGATAAAACCTGGATGCCGAGGTGAACAAGATTCAGTGATCATAATAGGATATAATCTTATGTGTTGTAGAATTGGTCTAATCTTTTTACTCTGGGTCGTGCTGACCTTAGATCAAACAAAGGCGGATGAAACGTGGAAACGGCCATTAGCAGAAAAGGCTGAAACGATTGAGCAAGGAATTCAAAAACGTCACAATATTCTCGGACTTTATCCATCAATGGTAGAGATCCCGAGGGATAGTGATACCATCGACATCACCACAACCAACCCTTTTGCCGATGTACAACACGCTGTCTGCTGGACAGCAAATTATCTGGCGGGGCTTTCCTATCGGTACGCGTATCTGAGAAAGAGTAATAGCAATCCGGAAAAAATTGAAGAGGCTAAAGTTCGAGCTGACCAGGTCTTTGAATCTATCTATCGTTGTCAGCTAGTGACGGGAGTACGAGGTTTGCAAGCACGTGGATATTTTTTAGGACGTGGTGAGAGTTATGCGGAAAGACGGGGTTCGGATAAAATTCCGTACTGGCGGCAGGGTGAGATCGACGGCCAATCTTTTCGCTGGGTTGGTGACCCCAGCCATCACAACTATAGCGACACCATCCACGGTTTGGGGCAATACTACACCCTTGCTGCTGAAGGATCACAAAAAGAACGTGCCAGGCAAGCTATCGGCGCACTGGTTAGTTACTGGGTGGACAACGATCTGAAAATCGCCAAGTACGACAAATCGTTGCCGATGGTTCCGGTCTTGGGTCTGACCGATCACAAGACTTTGAACACACGGGTCATGATGGCTATCGCCGGTGCCAAAGTCGCTTACCACGCCACTGGCGAGGAGAAGTTTAAACAGATTTACGACCAATTGGTAGATCAGTACGGCGTAAGAAAACTGACAACCTTCTCCACCGGAAAAGATTTTGACGACGCTGAGCACGTCTTCTGTCATTTAGATCTCCTCTTTCGAATAGAAGACGATGCCAGTCTCCTGGCAGGCTACCAACAGGTAGCGGACGGCTTGTGGTGCAACCACAAAGACGATGCGCAAAGTCTCTTTACCTACATCTATTATGCCATCGTCCCCCAAGCAGAAGGTAAAGAAAAGGCTCTTAAGGAAGCTTTGTATACCTTACAGACCTTTCCTACCGATATGACTATTAAGCCGCGGATGAACAGCCTGAATCCGAATCTGAAGCCTCCGTATCCAACCTATCTGGCCGCTTGGGACAATGAGTACATCTGGAAAGCCAATCTCCTAAGAGCAGATGGTTGGCATAGCCGTATAGTTGTAGATGTCGCCGTTTCGCCTGAAGATCCGAAGGTCATTCTAGCTGTTGGCGAGGGGGGACACCTCTACCAATCACGCGACGGTGCATCTACTTGGCAAAACTGGCGTCCGATCGACCAGAACTTGACCAGCCATATCAAACGAGTTGATGTCGGAGGTAAAACTAGAATCCTTGCTGTCGCCTGCAACGATGGTTTTTACCTGACGACTTCCGGTGGTCGTTTATGGCATAAAATGGCTGTGCGTCTGGAAGGTGATACACCTGTTGATATCGAATTTGATCCGAACAACTTCAATATCCTTTATGCGGTGACAAATCAGCACATCTATCGATCTCAGGATTATGGTGAAGAATATCTAGGTCAGTCTTGGCAAAAACTGTCTACAAGTCTGCCAGTACTTCAGTCTCCGACATTTCTGGTGGCGCACGGTTCACCCACCCAGTTGTATGCCATTTCCGAAAGTCGCATTTTCAGCCGCCGACTGGATAAAATCCCCTGGATCAGAGGTCGAGATTACAGTTTTCCCCGGTACGGTCAGGCTTATCCATGGATTGTTGCTGATGCTGAAAATTCAAGTCATATCTGGGTTGGTTACAAAGTAAGTTCTGATGATATCGGGTCTTTGTCAATCCTGCAGGAAAGTCACGATGCCGGCCAAAGCTGGTCCAACAACGTGAAAGACATTTTGCGGATTTTGGCTGAAAAAGGGATGCTGGGTGTCATAAAGTTAGGTGTGATGATGCAGCTGGACCAGACGGTTATTGGCTCCAACAATCGATTCTTCGCCATTACTGACCGTGGTGTTGCCCACAAACAAGCACTCGGCTGGAAAAAGTCAACTACAGGCTTTAGCATTCCGCTAGTCAAGTCGTTGTTTGCCTCGAGTTATACCGACTGGATCTTTGCTGGGACACCCGGCGGGTTGTACATCTCCAAGAACCAAGGAAAAAGCTGGGAGGATGGCAACCTTTGGCTCCAGTTTGACCAGAACACGCGGCGTGAATTAGGAGGTGCATCGTTCATTGATGCCTACTGGCGTGCTCGATACTACGGTTTCATCCGAGACCAACAGGCTGAGAAGCCTTTCGATTAATAATTGAAAAACCAGCTGACCTCGGTTCTTTCTTTCCCTGACTTAATGATCCAATCGAACGGAATTCAGAAAAACTATACTGTTAAAATTTTGACAACGATTCAATTTTGGTGTAATAGAATGGCAATTGAAAGTCTGGTCTGAAAATCTTCATATAATTCATCAGAGGGCATTTTTCGCCTTGTGTTGCAAATAACGGGTAAAAAGGATCGATTCCATGAGAAAATTATGTTGTCTTCTACATGTGTTTTTCGTTGTTACGCTTGCGACGGCAGACGTTTGGAAGGAAGATTTTGACAATGGTATGCCCAAAGGTTGGGAACTGTTGTTGGCAAATGGAGGGTAGATAAAAAGGCTTTAACCGAAACCAGTAGTGAAGCTTATTCCAAGATTATGTTTGGTGATGTTGCTTGGAAAGACTATAGCGTTGCTGCCGATGTGACCGTAGGTAAGGGGAAACATCCTTGTAACCGCGTGGGTTTTTGATCAGGGCAGGCGAGAAAGGTGAAATGGCTATCGTTTCTGGCTTCGCGCCGATCAACACATGGGACAAGTTTCTCGCTAGATCAACAATAAATATGAGCACCTTAAAACCCCGATTCCACCGAAGGCCGAATCGGGCAAGACTTATCCGTCTGAAGGTTGTCGCCAAACAAAAAAACTTTCAATTTTTTTTAGATGGTAAGTTGCTGTTCGAAGGTGAAGACAAGGCACAACCGAGATTCCAACCAAACGGTCGTATTGGCTTGATCTGCCATGAAACCAATCCATATTTCGATAATTTGGTTATTGAAGGCGATCAAATTCC
>DTUY01000189.1 GCA_012963885.1 Candidatus Poribacteria bacterium
CCGCCAATGATTGGACGGACCGAATTGCGGCCTTTGGTTACTGGAAAGCGGGAAGTGGGAAAGTCTTCAACATGAACTGGAGGCTTCCAAATTACCATAAGAACAACAAAAATATTAACCAACTTTACCAATTAACTAAAAATGTGATTGAATGGTTAGCAAGTGAATCTGAGTTTGCTACATCTGTCTCTCAGCACAACAAGATAACAACAAGCTGGGGAGAAATTAAGTCATTATATTGATTTACCCGCTTGAAATGGTCCACTTCGTAAGCAGAAAGAACATAGCTGGTACTAGCGATGAAAATGGTAATGGCAATCCACATTTAATTTATGTCTAGTAACTTGCTGAACTGTTTTATATTATGAGGAGATAAGATAACGATGTTAAGAAGGCTACTTATTATCGTGTTATTAATTACGGTATTTATTCGTGTTGGAGATGCTTCTCTCAAGGTTGGGTTTATCACTTTGGGGGAAAAAGGGGCATTTACCAAACTAGCTCTGGGATTTGCTAAAGATACTTTTCAGACTCAACAATTGAATCGCAAGGATCTAAAGAGTGGTACCTTTAAGGATTATGGAGTCATCTGGTGGCATGATGGCGATACTGATGGCGGTGACCTAAAGGATGCAGAAATCAACGCTTTTATGGACTATGCTAAGGCTGGTGGAGCGATCCTACTTACCGGTTGGGCAATCCGTTCCGCTACACCGATGGGACTTGAAGACGCTGTAGCCCGACAGTTTGGTCCACAAGAAACTGACGGAATTGCAGTCGGGATCACAGTGACAAAGAAAACAAAAGAGCTGAAATTGTTGACAGGGCTGAAAAACCTCAAAGGTAACCCACCTGGGGTTGATGATCGCGTTCAAGTCAATTCGACTGGTTATCCCAAAAGCGGCGATTATTACGATAAAATATGGAAAAATTTTATTACCGTAGCTAACGCTTGGGGACCACCCGCCAATGATTGGACGGACCGAATTGCGGCCTTTGGTTACTGGAAAGCGGGAAGCGGGAAGGTCTTCAACATGAACTGGAGGCTTCCGAATTACCATAAGAATAACAAAGATATTAACCAGCTTTACCAATTAACTAAGAATGTGATTGAGTGGTTAGCAAGTGAATCTGAGTTTGCTGCTGTCTCTTGGCGCAGCAAGATAACAACAAGCTGGGGAGAAATTAAGTCATTATATTGAATTTTCCCTATCGACTTTAATGATCCAAAGTGATTGTGTTATTTGAAGTCGTATTCGTTGCCTAACTAATGGATTTGTTATGTGTAGGACTTATGCAAGATTCATAGAAATAGATGGTGACGGAAGTTGCTGACACAGGTGATTATCAAGTAATGATTGTTTGAGTTGATAAATCGTTTGTCCTATTCCTTAAGGGGTTACTGCATACTACACTGACACTTTTCCACGCCGGTAACCTGCTGGGCTTAACGGTGAAATCGCTCAATCTTCAATGGATGCGACAGGTTTAGCCTGTCACCTCGACAAAAATCCTTGAATGGATATTAAACGAAAATTACAAGAAGCAATTGCCTTCCATCAGTCGGATCAACTACAACAAGCCGAGCAGATATACCAACAGGTACTCCAAATCTCGCCCCGAAACGCGGACGCGTTAAATCTGCTGGGTTTTCTGGCCTATCAAGTTGGGAAATGTGAGATTGCGGCTAATTTGATTACCGAGGCGATAGAAGTCGACTCAAACCAATCTATGTTTTTCATTAACCTTGGACTTGTGCGGCAAAATCAGGGGGAATTAGAAGGATCCATTGAGGCTTATCACAAGGCTATTGAAATTAACCCTAATGACTCAGACGTTTATAATAATCTGGGCAATACATTACAGGAGAAAGGGGAATTAGAGGAATCTATTGAGGCTTATCACAAAGCTATTGAAATTAACCCTAATGACTCAGACGTTTATAATAATCTGGGCAATACATTACAGGAGAAAGGGGAATTAGAGGAATCTATTGAGGCTTATCACAAAGCTATTGAAATTAACCCTAATGACTCAAGAATACATTATAATCTGGGTGCCGCACAAAAAAAACAGGGCAAGCTCGACAACGCCATCCAAACCTACCATCAAGCTATTGAAATTAATCCAGACGATGCCGAAATATATAATAGTCTTGGAACCACACTACAGAAACAAGAAAAGTTAGATCAGGCTATCCAAGTATATCACCGTGCCCTAGAAATCAATTCCAATTACAGTGAAGCGTCCTATAACCTTGGTTTGGCATTACAGCAACAAGGAAAATTGGACCGAGCTATTCAATCATATCATCGTGCTTTAGACATTAATCCAAACTACAGCGCTGCATATAATAACTTGGGCCTAGTATTACAAGAACAGGGAAAATTGGACCACGCTGTGCAATCATACCACCGTGCTTTAGACATTAACCCAAACTACGGTGAAGCATATAACAACCTTGGTATTGCACTAAAAGAACAAGAAAAGTTAGATGATGCGGTCACTGCATATCGGCGTGCCTTGGAAATCAACCCTGACTATAGCGAAGCTCACAATAATCTTGGTAACGCGTTAAAAGAACAAGAAAAGTTAGACGATGCTGTCCTCGCATATCGGCGTGCTTTAGAAATTAATCCAGACTACAATGAAGCCCATAATAATTTGGGTTTAGTTTTGTTGTTACAGGGTGACTTCAGTAGCGGTTGGAGAGAATACGAATGGCGATTGAAATGTAAGAAGCTCAGTTTCTTCCTCAATAAGCGAGATTTTCCTCAACCTCTTTGGGGTGGTTCAAATCTGAAGCAGAAAACTATTCTTGTCTGGACAGAACAGGGCATTGGTGATGAAATCATGTTGGCAAGTATGCTCCCAACTCTCTTAAAAATGAATCCAAATGTCATTGTTGAATGCGACAAACGGTTGGTTCCGCTCTTTCAACGGTCCCTCCCGAATATCCAGTTCGTCCCGCGAGAAGATCCAGCCAATCCACAATTACTGAACCCAACCATTGACTACCAGATTCCAACGGGGAGTTTAGGACAGTGGCTGAGGGCAGATGAAGATACCTTTCTGCCAAAACAGGAATCGTATTTACAGGCTTGCCCGAATAAAACCCGGCGGTTGCAGAAAAAATATCGGGATCTGGCAGGTGATAAGTTGCTGGTTGGTATCTCATGGAAGAGTACAGGTATAGATCAAAAAAGAGCCAAGACAAAGAATGCGCCCTTAAAATACTGGACACCCATTCTGTCACGAGAGGATTGTTATTTTATTAATCTGCAATACGGCGATGTCAGAGAGGAAATTGAGGAATATACATCCGCTAGTAGCTATCCGGTATACATAGATGAAGAGATAGATTCATTGAGCAATTTAGATGATTTTGCGGCCCAAGTATCGGCGTTGGATTTAATTGTTTCCACCTCGAGCACAACGGTACATATGTCAGGAGGATTGGGCAAAAAGGTTTGGGTTTTATTGTCATCTCGCCCGGACTGGAGATGGATGCTGGAGAGGGAAGACACGCCATGGTATCAGACAATGAGATTGTTTAGGCAGGAAAAGGCAGGAGATTGGGAAAGAGTATTCCAACGTATTAGTTCTGCATTGGAACAAGATATAAAAAATGGCTAGAAATAGCAATATGTTCAAGAGTTATTAACGTAACTCTTGATAATGTGACAGTTCTGATTACTGCAAGAATATTTATTCGTTTCCTGCCTGAATCGGAACCAACATAAGGTTTCCTAACTATACTTCGCTAACCTCAACGTCCAAGTCACATATATCAGTTCTATCCGATATTAGTTTGGGTAGAAACAGGTCACGGGTCTCTACCAGTTTCTGATTCCTTTGGATGAGATTCCGAGACAACTGGAAAATATCATTTACAATAGGATAGAAACGATCTAAAATGTCCCTAGATGGAACAATGATTAAAATTTGATTGAGATTAACTTGGGTAATTTCCGGTTGCGCTGAACCTGTAATATAAGGTGAAATCTCAACATTAGAAAGGCACATATACAAAAAGTCCGTTGAAATGATATCTCGACCAGTTAGAACATGTGCATGATCACTGACCCAAAATTTGCCACATGGACGCTGCAAAACGGGGTTACCTTCTTCTGTGACTACAGTACCATCCCCACCAAGTAGTAGATAGTTATCATCAAACTGATAAACATTTACATAATCTAACACGTTGGCCGAACCATAGTAAGGAAAAGGACCTTGCATTTGAGTTCTTTGGGCTTTAGACAGCGGCTTTCTCTTATGATTATGATTTACCGATACATCTACTAGTTTTTTTACCTCCCAATTCTCAGGAATCTTACCTAACTCCGAATCCACCATCTTGACATTTTCATGACCAGGGAAACGGAAATGAATGAACCATTCCTGATAGATGGTCTGTGCCATCTCTTCCAGGATTCGGATGCGACGAGTGTTGTTATCAATCAAGGCATTGTATAGGATAAAATTCTCAATAATGTCTAATAAACGTTCAGGTATACAGACTCTCTCCAACAAAGTATCCAGGGAGACTACTCCTGTCTCACCTTCGTTGCCGATATGTTTCCATTCGGCATAATATTCCTTACTGGCAGTGAGGCTACTTATACAACTATCCTCACCATTGGAGAAGAGGATTAAGGCATTGTACCAAAACAGCTGGGGGATGGTGTCTTTATAGTCGGTGATACTATCATTGTAGTCAGTCTGCAGATTTTGAATGATATTCTCAAATTCAAACAACAACAACGGTAGGCCATTAACAAACCCAACCCCGTTAGGGCAACGGGTATAGAGATCACCCGAAACCCAAAACTGTGACACTAGAAACAAGTCGTTCTGTTCAGGTTGGGTCCAGTTGACGACCTTGACCACCTGCACTATCTCTGCATCAGTCTCTGCATCTTGGACAGTAACCTTAACTCCATCTTTCAGCAGTTGATAAATCTGACGGTTAGCCTCCATTATGCTGAGGCTCATACGGTACCGCGTTAACTCTTCAATAGCTAAGTCGATAGCTAAAGTCGGGGTTTTAGGATTCAGCGTCTCCATAGCCGAACGCAGCCTATCTTTCAGTACCACTTCCGACTTGTTCTCTCGTCCCAAATGACTTTGACCGCCTTCAAACTCATCGAAGCAATTACGATGCTGCCAGCCCAAGGTCTCCAAAATCTGGATAACAGGGAGTTCAACCAGTTGGTCTTCGCTGTTTGGATTCAGCATAATATTCACTAATTACACTCCACCAACCTCAATATTCAGGTCACAGGCATCAATCTGACCTGAGATTAGTTTGGGTAGGAGTAGGTCACAGTTTTTTTATCTTCTAGGTTATACTAGTCTGAAGTTGAGAACCGGTGGAGAGTATTCCTGAAAAGTCAAGCTAGAATTAGACTTCAACTCATCCACAGTTTTCCATAATCCCTTTTCACTCTTACCGTGTGGAACTCAATATAAATCTTTTTTAATGATCGTCAGATTGCAGTTCGTATCTTCTTGACAAACCTAACGCGATTAGATCCGTTCCATCTCGCTAATTATAGTATAGTACCCACTTTAAATAAATTAATAAATCTCCCAACATCAACAGAGAAATATTTTTAATAGAGACTTGCCATCGTAGCCAGCGTTAGCAACCAGAAAAACCAACCATTGGAGATTATCAGCCAGAAGTGCATTGTCTGCCTCTGCGACAAGCAACTGAGCCACCGATTGTTCCACTTGGTTGGCTTTGGTTAACGCCATCACTAAAGGGATGCCATCTCCAATGGCTAGCAGATGGAATTTGTAACCCAATAACCACTTTTGCTACGGTGGCCACAGATGGAAAGGTGATCCAGCACCTAAATCGGTAAGTCACTCATGTCCATTGACACTAACCTGATGCTGCTCTAGTGGAGCAGAGTTGGCAGAAATCTAAACACTTGCTGTTGCAAATCAAGGACCTAGAGTTCCATCGATAACAAAGGGTTCGGCTAGGTGGAACCTCACTTTTTCTGAGTTAACACAGATTCCTGAAGATTGGACAAAAGAGAGTTGATTGACAATGCGCTTGGCTCTGGTTCCTCCTGATCACGGTGGCCAGAAGTCTAATCAAAACCATCTGGCTAATCTGTGGAGCCGATATCAGACGATCTTATTTCGCTTTTTCACCTCGGTTCCCAGTTTTGGCCAGTGTTTGAGTCATGACCTGTTTGACATCGGTTAACAGCTATTGTATTCTATGCCATTGCTGGTTCCTATTTTGAATTTTGTCATGGATTAGAATACTCGAATTCAGTTGTAGCCAGCAACTCTTTTTATTTCTTGCCAACACTACTATTCCCTATCAAATTAATCACATCCAAGGTACAAATGATATGTCATCTGAAGCCGAGTTGAGACTCAAAACTATTCCGAATCAAAAAAACAAGATCATACCGACTCAGGAACAATTGGATGAGATTGCACGGGATCTCCGTTTTCATCCAAGTCAATGTCAAAATCCGATTGTCCTTACACAACATCAAGTAGAATCCTTTAACGAACTTGGCTATATAAAAGGTATTCAAATCTTTGATCAAGATGAGATTCTTGAATATAGAAAGCATTTTGATGTCTTGCTGGAGGAAGTCACCACCGCGGGTGGAGGCAGCTATTCGATCCTTTCTGCCCACTTAAAATATGGAAAGATCTACGATCTTCTTAGAGATCCCAGAATTGTATCCTACATTAAAGACTTGATAGGAGAAGATATTATCGGTTGGGGAGCGCACTATTTCTGTAAGTTACCTGGTGACAATAAAATAGTTGCTTGGCATCAAGATGCCAGCTATTGGCCACTGACGCCATCCAAAACAGTGACAGTGTGGCTAGCCATAGACGATTCTGATGTTGAAAATGGCTGCATGCGTTTTATGGCTGGCTCTCACCAGTTTGGGCACTTAATGTATAAAAAAAGCGATCCTTCAGAAAATAACATCTTAAACCAAACTGTTGATAATGCAGAACAACATGGCAAACCAGTTGACGTAGAGCTACAGGCTGGTAGTATCTCAATCCATTCGGATCTACTGCTACACAGTTCAAATACCAATAACTCCAATCGCAGACGATGTGGTCTAACTTTACGCTACTGTACTCCTGATGTTCGAGGTCATTTGCATTGGAATGAAGAAGGAATTGTAGTTAGTGGCAAAGACAGATCAGGACATTGGGCGAATCCAGTTCGAACTCAAAATGACTGAATCATACCTGCTTTTTGATTCTTAATTGGATAAATTTCTACAGACCTTTCTGCATACCATAGAGAAATTCTACAAGATATGTATCTCGACTTGAAAAGCTTGTCTGCTTAGCATCTCCTGAGATTTTTAAAACGTTTGACTTTCATTTTCAGCCTGCGATATAATCATGCTGTCAGGCAAGATACCACCTACGCAATGTACTGGATGCTCCGTGAGAAAAACTGCCCTTTACGAACAACATAAGCTGCTCGGTGCGAGCTTTGAGCAGATGTATGACGGTTGGTCCTTAGTTTCCCACTATAACGACTCAGCACAGGAGCATCTTGCTGTTCGAAATGGTATTGGTATCATTGACGTATCACATCGAGGGAGGTTACGGTTAACAGGTACAGAACGAGCAGAATATCTTCATCGCATTGTGTCAAATGAAGTAACTCAGCTCCCGTCTGGAAGCGGAAATTACGCGATGATCCTTACCAATCGAGGAAAAATAATCGCTGATATGGATGTAATCGTTGCTGAGGATTACATTGACCTCATCACCAATGCGGTAACCAAGGAAGTCCTGTATCAGAATCTGGACAAATACCTGATTGCTGACGATGTCGAAATCACTGACATTACCGCAGAAACAGGTATTATTTTAATTTCCGGTACGAATTCGGAATTGTTCATTAAAGAACTTCTTGAAGCTGATGTTGGTAATCTAGAAGAGTACCAAAGTATAGATGGGAAAATCGCAGGTCTATCAGTGAAATGTGTATGCGGGTTAGAAACTGGGGAAATTGGATTTCAATTGCACGTTAATTCAACATCGGAGCTTTCGGATCTATGGCGGATCCTGATGACTGAAAGGAGAGATTTTGAGGTCATTCCGGTTGGCCTAAAAGCTTTAAATTCACTTCGGATAGAGGCAGGAATCCCTCGATTTGGGAATGAGCTTGATGATTCTATTATTCCGCTTGAAGCAGAGTTGGAAAAAGCAATTGATTTCGAGAAAGGGTGTTACATCGGTCAAGAAATTATTGCCAGAATGAAATATCGTGGTCATACAAACCGTCTGTTACGCGGAATTGAAATTGATTCCGAGGATCTGCCAAATGAGAAAACAGCAATCTATAGTGGAGAAAAGCAGATTGGTTATGTTACTAGCGCGGTTAAATCTCCAACTTTAAATAAAGTTATTGCCCTTGGTTATGTCCGGACAGCTTTTACCGAGCATGGTAGCGAGGTGAAAATTAAAACCGAAAATGGATGGGTAAATGCAACAGTTTCGTCATTGCCTTTTTATTGAAAAAGCATGATCTCATTCAACAGTTATTTATAATCTTTTGTTTGCAGGAGTAGATACCAATGATGGATTCTAAGTTGAAAAAGATACAGGTTACACCACTAAAATTTGACAAAGAAGGCGAGGTACAAAAAGAAGAGTTCGCCACAATCACGCTTGAAGTTCCTCTTGACAGTCGGTCGCAAAGAGAAGAGATGATTAAGTTATTCGACCTTCTGACAGCGGAGTGGGTTAAACTTGAAATTACCGATGGAAAAGTGAAATCTCTTTTTGATGAGTCACAACCTAGCGCACTGGTGTAATGAAAAATTATCTGTTTGCTCCGGGACCAACGCCAATTCCTACTGAAACCCTACTCGCAATGGCTTCGCCTATTGATTATCATCGAGCTAGTGAGTCAGTGGAACTGATTGGCAATGTAACGGCGAAATTGAAATATGTTTTTCAAACTAATAACGATGTAATGATACTTACCTCATCTGGTACAGGCGCTATGGAAGCGATTATCACTAATCTCCTGTCGTCAGACGATCGAGTAACTGTGATTCGTAGTGGGAAATTCGGTGAACGCTGGGGTGAAATTTGTGCTGCATACGGAATTCAACTTGATCCTATAAACATTGAATGGGGGAGGTCGGTCGATCCTCAGCAGGTTGAAGATCAACTAAATCGATATCCGGAGACCAAAGCTGTTTTGGCGACACTATGTGAAACGTCGACCGGAGCCTTACATGATATTAAAACGTTGGGCGATATTATCCAGGATAGTCAAACGCTATTGGTGGTTGACGCAGTCAGTGCCCTATGCGCCGACGATTTACAGATGGACAATTGGAGTGTTGATGCTGTTGTCTCGTGTTCACACAAAGGGTTGATGACACCACCTGGACTTGGTCTGGTATCATTAAGTGATCAAGCATGGAAAGCAACCAAGAGTTCTGATTTGCCGAAATTCTATTTCGACCTGCGTCAAGCCCGAGATGCTGGAAACAGAGGATCAACGCCATATACTCCAGCTATTACGTTCATCAAAGCCTTGGACCAAGCACTGGATCATATTCATCAGGAGAAGATCGAAAATGTGCTAGAACGTCATGCTTACTTGGCACAGGCAACCAGAGGTGCAGTAAAAGCCATGGGCTTGAAGCTTTTTGCCCAAGACCCGGCCAATACCTTGACTTCAATTTGTCTGCCTAACAGGGTTGATGGTCAGGCGCTAGTGGAGATGATTCGCAACCGACACGGGGTAACTTATGCAGGGGGACAAGCAAAGTTAAAAGGCAAAATTATTCGTATTGCCCATCTTGGTTGGGTATGCGAACATGATATGATTGTCGCGATTTCCACCTTGGAACGAGGTCTTTCTGAAGTTGGATATAATCTTACACTTGGATCCGGTTTAGCCGCTGCGCAGGAAGTGTTTAGGAATAGCCAACCATGAACACAGAAAACGTCAATGCACCCAATGAACGCGTTGACCAATTCAAAGATTATCTTGATACCCAAGGATTAAGGTTAACTCAAGAAAGACTCACCATCTTGGATCAGGTTTTTAACACGGATACTCATTTTCGTCCAGACGATCTGCTGGTTTGGATGCGACAGGCCGGTTACAAAACATCCAAAGCAACCATCTATCGCACTTTGCCACTTTTGATCAAAAGTGGAATTTTAACCGAAGTCATTGATGCCAATAATCAAACTCAATATGAGTACATCGGCAACATAGAAGAACATGCACATCTGATTTGCGTTCAATGTGGAAAAATCACTGAGAGCAGAGTACCAGAAATCATTAAACAAAAAAATGATCTCTGTAAGAAATTCAATTTTCATCCCATAAAATTCAGAAACGAAATTATTGGTGTTTGTTCCGAATGTAGAGGATAAACGCTATTTTAGCTGCCTCCCCAATTCTTCCTCTCAACTTAGTCGATGTAGCCAAGGTTCCGCAACCGATTCTCAAGAATTTCTGTCTCTTCGTTGCTAGTCTCTTGATGCTGCAGATGCTGGTAACGAGAGTTGATTAACAATTCATCGTACTTGAATTTAAAAGTAGCTGGATCCTCACAGGGAAGATCCGTTCCGCTCGCCACTTCGCGTACTGTATAATTACCATCTTGTTCATTTTCTCGATAGAATATTTTGCCATCGGTCAGCGTCCACAACCGGCAACCTTTGGGATCCTTCGAGATTTCCTGATCGTCAATTTTGAGTCGAGAAGTTACTCGGCGATGGGCGGTTTCCAGATTGGATGGTTTGAGAAACCCAACACCGTACAAACTGTCTAGTTCTGTCAATACCCATCTATCCTGAAACTCTTTCGGATCTCCCAATAAATCGCGACCATACCCGTCATAGTTGATGTCGAGCCCCGCCAGATTAAGAATTGTTGGAAACAGATCTATCATTGAAACTGGTGCAGCCTTTGGAAAAGCAAGTTGGTCGACTTTCGGTATATTAGCTAGGAGAGGCACTCGAATCACATTCTGATGGAGGTTATCTCCATGTGCCATAACTTCATCACAGAATCCCTCACCATGATCACCAAAAATGAAAATCGCCCACTCGTCAAGAGAAAGCGATTTCAGTACTTCTACCAACATGAATTCTAGTGCATGGGTTACCGCAGCATAATAAAATTGCAGTGCTTCCTCCGTTTTGCCTTGGTTCACCAGTTGCTGTAGATTCGGTGAGGCCCGGACTCCGCCCAGACCATAACCACCGTGCGTGTACCAGATGTGCAGGAAACAGAACTGCGGTGATTCCTCAGGTGATTTTAGCGCATCCAGAAAATTTTCAAGAGATCCCAAATGCTGTTGTCTCGCATCCGGATCGAGCAGAGTAATATAGGGCTCGAAATCCAGAAATCGAAATACATCTGGTCGTTGAGATCTACCCAACGTACGGTAACCTGCTTGATCAAAGATCTGGAAGAGGTTTTGAATCTGATCAAACATTTTCAGGTAGGTTTGCCCGTAAAGACCGTGTTCAAATGGATAAAGTCCGGTGAAGAGTGAGGTATGAGAGGGTCTTGTGGCGGGTGCTGTGACAAAAAAACGGTCAGCAAAAGAGAAATCCTGTGTAACCAAGTCGAATTTAGGTGTACGTAATGTTGGGTTAGTTCGACTGAGAGCATCATACCGCCAACAGTCAATTGAAATCAGCAAAAATTTATCGACGCGATTTTCCATGTGGAGTGTCCTGAGATTGTTATGCTTAGTCTATTAAACGTGTGTTATATTGGCGTGAGGTATGATGGTAACCACTGAAAACCTGCGGATCAAACGGGGCAGGAGTGTATATGTAAACAGCATCACTATAAGGATCATAAAGAATCACTTCTTCACGTGCATCTCCACATACATTAGCGGGAAAGCAATGATACCAACCCATTTTGCCACCAGTAGCAGGCGGTAAATCAGGAAAGGTTACAGCTTTCCTTCCACGACTGTCATAAAGAGCCGCCGGACTGTAAATCAGCTCTATTTGGTGATCGCCATTCCAGCGGATAATTTCTAGTCCGGTATTGTTCGGTGATTCGTCAACTTGAAAACGTGTTCTGACTCTGCCAGTATTGTCGACAACCATCAAGTTGGGTGTGTGGCCATCATAGCGAATAACCATGTCCAGACCAGTTGAGTTAGGGAAGACATTGCCACATCGGATTTCCTGTCCGTGTGGGATCATTTCTAAGCCAAGTTTGAACAACTGAAAGCCATTAGCATCAAGAACCTGACCTCCAGCCGAGAGAATTGCTTCTTTTCCGTCGTCTGGATTACCATCCCAGTCTTCAACGAGAACGGCATCCATATTGTCACCGAGATACTTCTCCCAGATAACCGTTCCGTCATGGTCTAACCCAAAGTGTCCACCATTGACTTCATCTCTGCCATCCCCATCAAGATCTCCGACTGCCGGTATATAGGCAGAATGTTTGGGGTATTGATACCATTTGTTTTGATATTGCCATAAAATTTCGAGTTGATGGTTAAAAGCAATAATATCATTACCAAGTTTTACAACAAAATCCTGAGGGTGTCGATTGCCAGAGAAATTCGCAATCATCAGTCGGTGGTGTGCATAATTGGAAATATGCAAATCACCATCGACATAAGCGCTGCAACCTTTCAACTGATCAGGAGATGCCTTACACTTAACCTGTCCAGTCTTACCATCCAAAATAAGGAGATCCATGCCTTCCATAGTCCATTTACTGGTGGGCTTACCTTGTTGAAGATCTTCGTTAACATAGAGGCAGATTACTTCAGTTTGACCATCTTGATCAATATCGTATAATGCTACAGGGCCGGGGCGGTCAGGAGACAGTGTATGATGGTGGTCATTGCTGTCGGTATCCGGAGTAGTTAAGTCTTTATCACCCACTGACCAGATCGGACTTCCATCCATAGTAAAGGTTCCGATAAAAGACGGTTTCATGCCACCCAGCGATTTATAGACTAGAAAATCGACCTCACCATTTCCTGTTAAATCCCCGATGCGTATATCCCCACCCCACCTTCGTCCAGATGGATCTACAGACAAAAAATCATTCGGGATAGCTACCCTGCTATAGAGTATAGCTGAAGCAGTTTTGACAGATGAATTTTCTGGTGTTGGCATTGCGAAGCCTCAATTATTTCGTACTCACCCTCAGTGAATGATACGAAAGTAGGAAATATTTACTGCACGATTCCAACATTATATCAAGCAATACAGGTTTGTCCAACTGTTTGGCAGAATGAGCCTAGTTGATGCTATATATGTGCTGGCAGGCCAGATTAACTAAGCCCACAATTACTTCTTTATTCAATTCTCATAAGGGAACACAAAAAATATAATAGAATTGTCATCCCAAAAACAATTTAATATCCAATCATTTAACTTCATCTGCTATGAACTGCCAGCTGCCGTGTTATGTGAATTTTTGTTTCTAACTTTTCTCGATTATGTTACTGAATTAATCATGGACAAGCCAAACTTCTCATTGTCCACTTTACAAAACGAACATCATTTGATATACCGATTTACCGTTTCCAGTTCTGCATGTATCGTCATTATTCAGTGTATTCTTTATTTGATTTATTTGAATGGTTGGAAACGAACGCATGAATTTAGCTTATGGGAAATGTACTACTCAACCGATCAGACACTTTTAGAAACGATATTGAGGCTTAAACTCAATAATAAGATCAAAGGATAGTTTGAAAATCCCAGGCCTTATTAAGGATGTGTTTGCTAAAATAGATAAAAAAATATGATTACTTTGGCAAAGCTAAAAAATGTTTAGCGATATTTGTGCTGACTATCATTACCTTTTGATGCCAGAATGTACTACCGATGTTTAGGTATCCAGTATGAAAAGAGAATACATTTTGGAGGTGGAGATCTTGAAGAAAAGAGAACTTGATATCTGGCACATATGTGAAGTCAACAACATAATGACAACGTCGCACCCTAACGAATTTAAGGAGAACTTGACCCTATGAGCGATCAGGAAATTGCTAATGCCCCTAAAACGGGCTTCGCTCTCTTTATGCATCGAGCTTTCGCTGATCCACAACAAAAACTCTATATGCGGATTAGCAATTTTGTGGCCGTCATCATCTTTATTTCAATTGGGATGATCGTTTACGAAACGGTGTTAGAAAGCAATGTTATTACAGCAAGGAGTGAAATAGAAACTCGAATCACAGATATTCGCGAGAATATGCGTGAAATTATAGATGAAATCCGTGGTCAACAAAGCGATGGAAAATACAAAAGTGTCTTTGAGTCTGTAAGCGCTGAGAAAAGCAGTGATGCTGAAGATGAAAAGCATAAAAATTTCAGAAAATTCTATGCCTATTGGACCGAAAAATCTATTGGGCAGAATTTGGCTAATGAGAAAATCAGCGCTAAATCGCGCGTAGTTAATTTGATTGCGAGAATTGACAGCACTGAAGATGAACGTTTCCTAAGAAAGATTGGGTACGTGTCAAAAGACGACAAGTACGTCGATCTTTATGACGAAGGTGACAGTGCCCTTTCTACATTCAGAAAATATTCTATCTGCTTCACTGAATTAGCTCAAAATGATTCAACAACCCCCCAACACGAAGAATTTATAACTGAATTTGCCGAAGCTGAGAGCGATTTTGATAGTATTCAGAAACGACTTGGGCATGTAAAGTTCTTTTAGATTAGAGGAATCAATGATTAATCATCCAATTTCACCATTCATACTACTGGTGTTTTGGCAACGCAAGACGTCTATGAGTTGCCGCTCAACACGCGGGTCAAAGATGCCATCCAAGTGGGGCTGGAGGGACAAAGGATCAGGCGGATCTCCAGCGTTTTATTAGCTGCCAAGATCATTGATGAAAAGGTTCTTAGCTCCACCTTGATTGCCAAGAATCAAAACCAATCGGCAGAACTTTCCTATTTCCAAACAGGTCTGCCAGAGAATCTAATTCCTCAAACACAAGTCGGATCAACACCAATACGACCTCACCGGCTTTAGTTACAGACGCTACCATGAAAAAGGGCGGCAATAGCGCAAAGAATTGCTGATCATTGAAAAGCAAAGCACACTCTCACCAGTTGAAGGCTTATAAAAAATAAGAGGAATTGGTGACAAACCATGGGATAGACTTGGTAAATTTATCACTTTTTACTGCTGCGAAGCCAAGTATTGCAGTAACTCTAATTTTCCAATAGGTTGATCTAAATGCATGAGATATACTTGAAAAGAGTCGCTCCTATCGGAAACAAAAGCAATTTTAGATCCGTCAGGTGAAAATGCAGGCTGAATCGACGCTCCAATGCCATTGGTGACTTGATGATCATTTGTCCCATCAACATTCATTGAAAATATTTCGATATCCCCATGTCGTGCAGAAACAAAAACAATCTGTTTGCCATCCGGTGAGACGATAGGACTGTAGCAATCATACGGATTCGAATTTAAGTGGGTTTCATTGGCGCCATTTATATCAGTGGTATAGATCTGATGCGGTTGTTCTTGGCGTGAGGAGCTAAAAACAATCTTTTTCTGATCGGGGTAAAACGCGGGATTTCCGTCATCAGCCGCATTTTTAGTAATTTGCCTTGCTGGAATTGTCTTCGGACTAATGTTGTCCAGATCCACATTGGTAAGATCAATCTCATATAGTTCAAGATTGTTTCCACTTTTAGTTTCATAAAGAATCCGCTTTCGGTCAGGTGAGACACTAGGTGCTCGCACACCATGTCCAATTGGCAAAAGTTCCTGGACTTTTTTGCTGAAGATATGTGAGATATTAAGACCAGCATAGATTCGAGATGAGCCACTTCCCTGCAAAGTAATTGTAATCTGACGAGAGGTTTTGGGTTCTCTGATATATAGGATATACTTGTTGTCGTGTAGAAAAACGGGAGCCGATTCATTGAAATCGGTTGTGAAAGTTACGCGTTGCCGGATCCGGCCATCCAGATCCATAATATAAACTTCGCTGTTGTCAGATCTATAAGAGGAGAAGGCAATCTGCTTGCCATCGGGCGAAAAATTTGGTGAGTAGTTGTCTGAATCCCCCTTGGTCAGTTGTATAATTTGGTATCGATCCGTAACCAAACCTGCGACCTGACTAATGATGTCTTGGTCTGAAGTCGATTGTAACGTTAATCGAAGTTGGCTAAACGCTTTTCGTCGATCGCTATTTTTGAGATAGAGTTTGGCTAGCCTAATCCGTAAAATAGCCTGATCCTTCGGTTGAGCAGGAAGGATAAGAATTGCTTCTCGAAACTGATTAACTGACTGATTATATTGTCCTGATTGGTCATAGGTTTCACCGAGCAGAATCCGAGCTTCCACATTTTCAGGTTTAGCTTGGACAATTTTTTCTAACAGGACAGCTGCGTCCTGTAACTTGCCTGAATTGATCAATTCTTTAGGGGATTGCAACGGATCGCACCCGAATGTTACAAAAAACCATAATGTAAGGTAGGAAAATAACAATCGCTTCATGGATTACCAGATGATGTCCTCGGCATTAAAGACCGGCCCTTCAGTACAAACTCGCTGAAACTCAAAACCCGCACTTGGCAGACGTACCTTGCAGACGCATCCTAAACAGACGCCCAAGGCACATCCCATGCGGTTTTCCATTGCCACCTGGCAGGGTATTCCATAATCAACTACAATTTTAGTTGTCGCTCGAAGCATCCCGTTGGGACCACAAGCGAAGATGATTGGGTTTCGGAGTCTATTCTCAGTAGGCTGATCCAAGACTGCCAATAGCGAATCAGTAACAAAACCTTGATTACCAACACTGCCGTCGTCTGTTGTAATATGTGTTTCAGCACCTATTTCTTCTAGATCCTTAACACTCAAGAGGCGATCGCTACTCATCGCACCAACCATGGCAATTAGTCTAACATCACTTAGTCGAAGCGCAGTTGCCAGTAGCATTAGAGAAGCAATCCCCGCACCGCCACCGACAACGATTGCCGGATCGGGTTTAACCGAAAGATCAAAGCAGTTTCCTAGCGGACCTAGGACATTGATCTGCTGATTCTGTTGGCAAGTTGATAAGATTTCAGTGCCTTTTCCGATAATTTGGTAAAGCATAGAAATCTCATCGCCTTCAATACTGTAAATTGTGAATGGACGTCGCAATAGCAAGTTCGATCCTTCATCAATTAAAACATGGATGAATTGCCCCGGTTTCGACTTAGCTGCAATCTTCGGACATATGCAGCGTAGCAGAAAGTGGTTGGTTGCGATCTGCTCGTTAGAAATGATCTGTGTGGTCGTATCAAACTTTTGAGGCAACGAAAATCACTCCTGATTTCCCTATTGAAAGGCACGGGAAATAAAAAGAGTTACTTCTGTAAGACAGCAAATATGAGTATATGCCTGATTCAAGAAAAAAATCAATAGCACGATTAAGGGTCATTTCCTTTTATTTAGGTTACTAAAAAAAGCAAGAATGTCTGCCATGGCTTGATCAGATAGCTTTTCTACACCCATAGCTGGCATCGTAAATCCACCCGCTCGAACATAAGATGCAATCTTGTGTAATCGTTTCTGCAAGTTAGCAGGCGGGCGAGATTTGACCATTTGAGGACCGATACCGCCTCTTTTCGGCTTGGCGTGGCAGCTTGCACAAGCTTTAGCATAAATCTTCCATCCATTTTTCGCATTGCCATTAATTTTGAGGATTTGGTCGGCGGCTATTTTTGATGCGTCCTTGCTAAGACCTTGCAATTTCACCTTTGGTGACTTCTTGCCAATTGACACATAATCGAAATATGCCATTAGGGCTTCGGCTTGATCTTCAGGTATGGCGGAGGGATCGATTTTTCTTTCCGGAATCCTTTGTAGAAAACGCTGATAGCAGAATCCCGCACCGCCGGCGGCTCTTTCAAATATAGCAGACGTAACCTTTGCCCATTGAGATTTCCCTCGATCCCGCACGCCAATAATACTGTGTCCTGTACGGATTTGTCCATCGGGTTCTTTTCCCTCGTCAAAATCTGCGTGACAAGTTGCGCACGACATACCGCTAGCTTTATTTGAATCTATGGTTCCCCCGAAAGAGGGATCATGAAATAGCTCACGTCCCAACTGTGCTTGCGAAGAGATTTCTGATTTAGCCACTGTCCCAAAAACAGTTAGAGAAAGTATAAAACCCAAAAATGACAATTGACGCATGAAAATTCTCCTGAAAAATTCTAAGTATTGCATTAAATGGAAACAACACAATATTATACAGAACAAAACCTATTGTACAAAAGCAAAACGATGTGAGAGATATTATGTTTGATGCTTTACTCCGACAGATAAAAGATCGGCTACTTGCTTCGGTGGCAGAAATGTTGAATATTCCACCAAATCTGGTTACTGCGTTCAGTTTGATACTGGGGGGCCTGACTGTCGTTTTTTATCCCGAAAAAGCCCTACCTTGTCGCCTTAATATTCTGGATCCTAAACTGGTTTTTCGATGGATTGGATGGCGCCATTGCCCGAGCTCACCAACGCCAGACCGATCTGGGCGGATATCTTGATACCTTATCTGACTTTATCATCTATGCAGCTATTCCCATCAGTCTGGTTGTTATTACCAACTATGGAACGATACTTTTATTTGACCTTGATGATCCCCACTTTCTACGTCAATGCGTCTTTATAGATGTACCTATCAGCAATTTTGGAGGAGCGGACACTGGGATCAAACACACGCAGAGAGGACACAACGGTAATTATGCCTGATGGATTGATCGGGGGAGCAGAAGCGATTCTGATGTATTCATTATTTTTCGCAATACCTGAACGAATCGCTGTATTGTTTTTTTATTATGAGTATATTGGTGGGTCTGACAATCTGCCAACGGTTAATTTGGGCAATGGTGAAATTGTGAGAGAACAATCAATTGGGAAGATAAAGATTGTAGGGTTGGTCTGTGTAGTTGATATCTCCAAGATTAGAAAGCAATGCTGGTGACACCCCGCTCAGTAGTCTACGTGCCACCCAGCCGATTAAGCTCGGGCATTTGATCCTTGGAAAGTTCTTCAATTTCCGACAGTGAGAAGTATCTTGCATCATCAATTTCACGCTGATCAGGAACCGGATCATGAAAATCGATTGGTGTCAGTTGAAAAATCAGGTAGGTTGAATTATCTTTTTTTATTAACTCGGTGTCGTACGCCCAACAATCCATCCATTTTGGCCCAGATCTACGTTTCCTCAAAAACCTCTCGAATACAAGCATCATGAGCGGCCTCCTCAAGTTTGACGTAGCCACCGGGTATTCGCCAAACTTTTGGGTCATAGGCATGGTGAACCATCAATAGCCGACTATTCAGTAAAACGGCACCACCAGTACCAAGTGAAGATCTCATGCTAAAGGTCCTTCCACTGACTGTTTTTTTAAGAATGTTTTCTCTTTCAATATAAAATAATGATACTGTAAACATCCCAAGCCAATTCAGTAAGTATAGAAATACTAATACAAGGTTTCGGATACGCGCAACTGGCTATAATCGATTTTCAACTGTGCAACAGTGTAATGTCATGGGGCGAGAATGTTAGTTCGACTGCTTCTCCTAGCCCACAAAACTTGCCTTTTCTCGAATTTAAGGTGTTTACTCTGACGATCTTGTTTTCGTTTATCGCAATCATATATTGGATCTGTGATCCAAGATAAGCAGTTGATTCAACCTTTCCCGAAATCCGGTTTGTTGTTATGCCCCCTTTCGAAAATCTAATTAACTCGGGTCTGATATTGAATTCGATTGGACTTCCGATCGATGGTGGTTGGCTGAGAGAGTTTTGCCACACGGCTTGAAGGTCTTGTATTTCGTCAGACGACAGTATTAACATGTCCTCATTGATATCAATTATCTCCGCTGAAAACAAGTTGGAAGTTCCAACGAAATCAGCCACAGATTTCGTGTAGGGTAACTCATAAATTTCTTTAGGCGTACCTTCTTGAATTATCTTTCCTTCTGACATTACGGCAATACGTGTGGAAGTAATAAGTGCTTCTTCTTGATCATGTGTGACGTAGATTGTTGTTATTCCAAGTTCGCGTTGCAAGCGGAGCAACTCCTCTCTCATCTGAATACGTAACTTAGCATCAAGATTTGATAACGGCTCATCTAAAAGCAACAAGCCTGGTTCGGTAACAAGTGTCCGCGCCAAGGCGACACGCTGCTGCTGACCACCAGAGAGCTGAGAGGGACGACGTTTATCAAGCCCCTCCAGATTCACCATCTGCAGGGATCGTTCAACTCGATCCTGAATTTCAGATTTGACTATTTTCCGTTCACGCAACCCAAAAGCAATATTTTCAAAAACATTCATATGCGGCCACAAAGCATAGTTTTGAAAAACCATCCCTACGTTCCGTTTCCAAGGTGGTATGTCATTCACGAACTGATCGTCAAAATATATTGATCCACTATCGGCTGACGTAAAGCCGGCGAGTATGCGCAGTAACGTTGTTTTCCCGCAACCACTCGGTCCAAGGAAAGTGTAGAATTCACCTTTAGCAATATGTAGATTTACATCCTTGACTGCATGCACATCACCAAATTGTTTTCTCAAACCTTCTGTACGAACTTCTATACTCTGGTTCATAATCTCCTAAGATCCTCAGTAATTTTCAGAAAACCAAGCAACATATGCATCAGGTTGTTAATCTGAGTAGGGATCGGTCGCATCTCGAAGCGCGTCACCCAGAAAATTAAATGAAATCACAACAGATAAAACTGGGATAGCGGGGAAAATCAACCATGGATAATGGAGTAATACTGTTACACGCTGAGCTTCTTCAAGCAGAACGCCCCAACTCGTCATCGGAGGACGGATTCCTAGACCAAGAAAACTCAGTGTGGTTTCGCCAATAATCATACCAGGAATCGAAAGTGTTGCAATGACTATAATATGACTATAAGATCCCGGCAGTAAGTGACGAGTGATAATATGCCAGTGGTTCCCGCCTGCCGCTCGTGCGGCCATGACAAATTCCTGTTCACGATAAGCTAGAACTTTTCCACGAACCTGTCTGGCCAAATTCCCCCATCCAACTAAAGCCAGAATAACGGTGATGCCGAAGAATACTACAATGGGATGCAAACCTGGCGGTAATGCCGCACCAAGTGCCATCCAAAGCGGAATAGTGGGAAAAGCTAATAATACTTCAATTAAACGTTGTATAAAGATATCCACTCTTCCACCGAAATAACCTGAGACAGTTCCTAGAACCGAACCTAAGATTAAGCTGATGATGACACCAACTAATCCAACTGTCATTGAAACGCGACCACCATATATTATCCTCGACAACAAATCGCGTCCCATACGATCTGTTCCCAACACAAACATAGGACCAGCAGATCCAACCAGGTGTCGTCTACCCTTCTGATCTTGGTAGAAAAAGCGGATAGGATAAGGTTGATTGGAATCAGGTGTAAACTCTAATTCCAGCGTTTCCGGATTTCTCACCGACTTAAGGTCATACACATGTAAGCCATATTCTGTTGAAAATCGAATTTTTTGCGGAGGGACATGGCG
The DNA here is from genome assembly GCA_012963885.1 of Candidatus Poribacteria bacterium. Lineage (GTDB taxonomy): Bacteria > Poribacteria > WGA-4E > WGA-4E > UBA9662 > UBA9662. Next base: position 21,573 of record DTUY01000189.1, read on the forward strand.
AAAATGCATTTTAATATCGTTATAGTGGTAGGGGGCAAAAAAATCGGCAAAAATAGAAATAATATAGAAGGAAATCAGGATAGCGGCAGAGATGATTCCCATGCGGTTCTTTCGGAAACGTCGCCAGATCAGTTGACGGTAACTGAGACTCGCTAGTTCGCTAGACTCCGCGCTATAATCGTCAGACAAAGTTTCGTTGTCTATATTATTTTGTTTTTCTCTGTTTTTTTTATCATTCATGGCGTATTCTCGGATCTACCCATGCCAGCGCAATATCAGCCAAAAGATTACCAATGACCAGAAGTATGCTTTGCAACATAAGTAATGTTCCTGCCAGATAAACATCCTCGACCAGAAGGCTACGAAATAGTAACGATCCAACTGTTGGTAGACCAAGCACTATTGAGACAATTGCTTCTCCGGACAGTATGGCTGGAAGACTCATACCCAAAATACTGATCAATGGATTTATGGCCAAACGCGATGCATGTTTAATAACCACGATGGTTTCTTTGAGTCCCTTTGCTCGTGCAGTACGTACAAATGGTTGTCCTAGTACATCAAGCAAATTTCCACGCATGATGCGCATTAATCCAGCTGTACCGTTCAAACCAACGACAATGACAGGAAGCCAAAGGTGATTCAGTAAATCCACTAATTTCCCTGTCGTCCAGGGTGCACCTTCGTAATAAGACGAGAACAACCCGAACAACGGGATTTCAAAAACCTCAAACACAAACACCATCAGGGCTAGCGCAACAAGAAAGGCAGGTAGCGACATGCCAATAAAACTCAGTAAAGTCAAGAAATTATCCGAAAATTTATACTGATGAGTTGCTGAATAAATTCCTAGTGGGATAGCGATAATATAGGTTAAAATTAATGCGGTAACAGAAATCAGAAGTGTCAGTAGCAAACGATCCCAAACCAGTTCACTAACTTCGACTTCATATTCAAAGGATTGACCAAATTTACCTCGAATAAATCCAGTAACCCACACAAAATATCGGATGACCATTGGCTTATCAAGCCTGTAGCGTTTTCGCAATTCCTCAGCCATTTCCATCGAGCTACTATCACCGTATTGCTCCTCAAGTTCCTGTATTTTCCGATCAAGATAATCCCCCTTAGGTAGCTGAATAATAATAAAACCTATAATTGAAATTGCGATAAGAGTTGGGACAGCGAGCAGGATACGACGTATGATATATGCTGTCATGGACGCTCTTCCTTAATAAAATATTGTTCTGGATAACTTGTTGCCGGTCCACTAATTGCCCATGGTCCCAAAATACCTGTACTCGGAACGTTATGGAACTGATTCTTGGAAATCACGAGCTGAGGGGATCGACCTGCTGTACCAAGGTGAAACGGGCCTTCATCGATATGAATCTGAACCGCATCCCGAACATATTGATGCCTTTTCTGCAAATCACTTTCCTTCTTGATTGTATCGTAAAGATCAAGTAGCTTTTTAAGAGGGCCTGTCGGTGGTTCCCCCTCTTTTCCACCAGTTTCATACCATTTGCCAACCCTTGGGTGCCAATACTTAGACAGAGTAGGGAAAACCCAATCAGGATAGGTAAACAAATCCATTTCAGCCTCGCCGTGCATGCTAACTGTAAATTCCCCGAGGTTGCGTCTTAGACTAAGTTCGGATCCAGGAGGTGTGTTAATAACAATCTCAATTCCCAACTTCCTCCAATCTTCAGCAATAATTAAACCAATATCATTTTCCTGACTGCTCTGCTTTGAGCTTGGCATATCGATGACTATAGTAAGCTTTTTACCATCAGGCCGGAGTCGAACCCCATCTTTATCTCGCTTCGTTAATCCCATTTCGTTCAACAAATTGTTTGCTTCTTCAATATTGAAATCTGCGTCTGCTTTCTTCCATCTTTCGAAAAGTTCCTGTCCCATTGCATCAGTAAAGTGCCAACCCTCCTGACTTACCGTTGCTGCTTGTGCTTGCAACAGACCACGCCAAGCGATTTGATTGCACTTGTTCCGATCAATACCTAGCGCTAGAGCTTTACGGAAACGTTGATCCCGCATCAGTTTACGTAGTACCGGATCTGGATCGGTCCAATTGAGTAAGATCGCTGGTTGTGCTCCAGCAGTGGTTTCCCACCTTAAGACTTTATAGTCCCCACGTTCTTGGCCTTCTATGTACAAGGCCAAGTCTCTTATCTCTGCTCCTCTAAACTGACAGTCAATCTCACCAGCAAGGATTTTTAAGACCCGAACCTGAGGGTCCGGCACAAGACTGGTTTTGACCCTATCAATGTATGGCAGTTGTCGTCCTAGTGAATCGACCGCATAATAATATGGATTTCGCTCAAATTCGACTCGGTATCCACCTTTTGCGTTCTCGATCATCCTCCATGGCCATAACGTCGGCCGATCTGGATTCTGATGGTTCAAATCTCGCATTTGGAACTGCTTGAAGTTTTTGTATTCGGAATAATCTGGATGGAATTCAATCATGTAATGCCTGGGAATGTTGTATTTTTCGGAATGCCAAAATCCAGTTCCCAACCATAGCGGTACCAACCAGTTTGGTCCGGCAAATTTCATAACAATAGTATAATCATCTGGCGTTTCAATCTCCATCGGTTCGCCGTCGACAAGACACCAAACTGGTGGCTCATAACTGTGACGTGTATCCAAACAAAGTTGATAGAAGAAAGCAAATGATTCGGAGGTAAAAGGGTGACCATCTGACCACCTTATTCCTCGACGCAAATGTATGGTTAATACGGAACCATCTTGGTTAAATTCCCAAGCTTCTGCTGTACCAGGTTCCAAACCTGAACAATCGAACTTCCAGCGAATCAACGGAGCGTACCCACCAATCATTTTCCAAGATCCAAGTTCGGGATGATTGTGGAACCTGTGCCAGGTACCACCGTAGATCCCAGGTTGCTCGTAGCCGTCAAAGTCAGTTTTCGCAACCAGTGGGTTTTCAGGAATCCGTTCTGCAAGTGATGGCAGTTTTCCTTCCTCCACCATTCTAGTCAGCATCGGCGCTTCTCTGGCCTCTAAACCGTTTGGATAAGCTGATAGATCCTGCTTCCTCGCCGTTTGGTCTGAGCAACCAAAAATAAAAATAATGCTACTCAGAAAAATATATCTGATTGTTTTGATCAATTTCATATCAGGTTAGTGTTCTCTCGATTCCATTGACATATTTTGAATTCCTGGTCATCCTGAACGGAAAATGGTTAGTAATTGCATCTGCGCCCGCATCCTTACTGAAATCGTATTTCAGTTCAAGAACGGTGCTGATTTTATCTGAATCCTGTTGAAAAAGAGTTTGGGAATGTGAGTTTACTGTGTTGCATTCCATACCTGAATCGATAGTGATACGATAGTGCCCATCCCATGATCTATAGTATTTTCGGAGATAACGATTCAGCAGATGGGGGTTCAAAGAAGAGACATATGCTTTTATCGAATCCGGAAGATCTGAATTTCTGATCAAACCGTTTATACCTCCCACCCCAATTTGTTGGTTAATCAAAAATGAGGATAACGGAAACAATTTTTTTGCACCGAGGAATCCTTTCTTAAACTTAAATTCTAACATGGGTTCTTTCACAGACCTAAAAAAACGACCATACCAGCGAATCCGAATTTTTATCCGATTTCTTAAACCTTCGACGCTGTCACGGTAGTTTCGCATTCCAAAGCTGTCAAGGTAAATATTGTTTACCCAACGTGGATGATGTATTTCGGAAAACATTGCTGGATGAAATCTAACAATTAGTTCTATCTCCTGTTGTGACAATTTAGACACAGCGAACTTCCGTTCGTAACGCCAAGTTTTGATATCAAACAGTTCTATCATGTTGCTTTTTGCCTTACATCTATTACTCAAAACAGATAGGGTGGGAAGAGTGGAAAGTCAATTGCCACGAAAATCCAGAACCTAGGGTAACTACATTGGGTGACATTTGTCAGCAGATCTTTATAGAAAAAACGATATCGACGACGAGCAAAAAACATACCTAGATATCCAGTCAGTTGATTTATATTTTGAGAAATTAACTGGCATAGATCGAATCTCTTTTCTACAAATTAATGATGAGTGGAAAGCAGAAGGCAAACGGCAAAAAATTAACCAAAGATCACAACATGCTCTTCTCATCTTTAACACCGTACAATATCTTTTTGACATCTTCTTGGTATGTGTTTATTTTCTTCTGATTGATAACTATAGCCGACTTTTCTTCAACAAGGTACAATGTCTTTATATTTTTCATCTCAAGGTGTGTTGCCATTATCAGTCCACCGCTAAATTCCGGTTTTTTTTGAAAGGCTACCAAACCATAGTGGGAATTATCTATCTTGAGTTGATCAACGCTCACTTGAGATAGGTCTTTACTTGCCAAACCGATCTTGGCATTTTTAATATCCACTCGATGAACAAGCATTTCACTGTTCTCTCCAGCACTAAGTCCTTTATCGCCACATCCATCGATTGTAACATCTTTGACCTGAACTATACTGCCAGACACATCAATAGCATCATTCCCGCAATGTAAAAAAGATGATTCCATGACCTCACCTTCACAGAAATCGATATCAAGCGCATCAGAAAATGAATGGCTAAAAACCGTATTTCTAATCATGAATTCCGATCTCATAATATGGAGACTGTCCTCAGATCTTGAGCCAATGAACTGACAGTTGGCAATCTGAACTGGTGATTCATAAAATGTAATTGCTCCTGTCAACTCCCAACCATTTTTTGCAGAGGCTGCCAAATTGTGAAACTTGACGAACTTTAGTACCGACTGCTCTGAAGAGCTCATAACCGTTAAACCCTGTCCCGACGAGTTGTCAGACGAAATGACAATCGGTTCCTCTTCGCTACCGATAAAATAGATCGAAGAGTAAGAAAGGATCGTAGCGGAATCGATTAAATTGATCTTTACACCTGACGGACAAACTAGATGATAGTCCTCCGGCACTATCAGGTCTTGATCAATCGTCCATGTTCCCCTTTGAATAGAAATTTGCTTTAATTCTTCGTTGATTTTCAAGAAATCAAATGCATGGATATTAGATGATTGCCGGATAAAATCATGCTTTGCGAAATCATTCCGCATGTAAGACCAGGGAAAGACAGTTTCGGACCTTGTCTGATCCGTTCCCAAAATCCGGTAATTAATTTTTAGATTAGATCTCATACTATCATCCCACGCAAAATCTGCCGGAATCCCAAATTTGATGTTCTGATAATTTGTGAGTTTCCTCGGCACTTTGGCGGGAAGAATGATCTTCCCATTAGCTTGAAATGTAACTAAGTCCTTGTATGAAACGCTATCGACCTCAATTGGCAGGGGCTGGATGCTTGCTACCTGAAGCTCAATTTCATTTTCATCTACCCTATATTGATAGGCATGCAGTCCCTTGACAGGATTTAGAATTGCTTTAATGTATTCTTGGTTCTCTCTATACACCTTTTTCGAAAAATGAGGCCGAAAAAATTCACTTTTAAGAATATTAAGATTAATAGCGAGATTTACATCTAAAGACGCGAACAGATTATCGAGATAAGCAGGTTCTGAAATCCGATTTAGCGCTTTGACATATCGACGAAAGAATGTTTCATCGTAAAAAACCCTTGCATAATAGCTATGTCCAATTTGTGACGCATGGTTTCCAAGGTAATTTCCGTTAATTGTGGCACACAATGACCTAACAGGTTGACCTGCATTTCCATCAAACCCAATAGGCTGTAATTTCGAGGTTATAGGATTATAATAGAATCTTGCATTATGCCAACGTGAACCGTGTTCAGCTCCCATTAGATCGGTAAGAGCAAAGAATTTAGCCAGTTTCTCAACATCGAAAACCTGACTGGTCTTTAATTGTCCCCGACGAAATAACTCCAGTAGATGCACTGCTTTGAGATACTGTTTGTGATTACTTGGTTTCGAAATCCACTTCGTTGTTTGAAATGTATCGATACCACTTGAGAGGTAAGACCCGCTGCTCATCTTAGCTTGATTAAATGCACTTTTTTGTGCTATTTCTTTCCAGAAAAATTCTTCATTGAATCTGACGATTGGTCCGTCATGTAACTGGTTATGACCTAAAAGATATTCGTCAAAATGTTCTTCTAAGGCATAAATGCCTAGATCCTCTTGGTTCAAGACAACTCTAATAAACTGATAACGCAACCCCAGAAGACCTTCTCTTCTCAATGTTTGATGGAAAAGCCATTCATTAAGATAATTCCGTGTTTTGGGATGATGTATGGAAAACCTTTTCATTCCCAAAATAGTGTTATTTCCTTTAACAATGATTCGGAATGACCATTTTTTACCTTGAAGATGATCTATGTGGTCGCCTTTTAGGCGAAGTTTGACCTTTATTGCCTCATCTCCATGTTGTATCATCGCTGGAACATAGTCGGCTTTCGTAACAAACAATTTATCTTTTCTCAAAGCACGTTCTCTTTGAAGAGACAGGCTGCGAAAGTTTTTAGGCTTGATATCTATTCGAATCTGATCTGCTTTTTTCGTTTGTCGTATTCGCGAGAAACTGACAGAGACAAAAATTGCAAACGAATCGCGAACCGATTTTATGTTATCCTCGAATTCACTATAGCAATGACCTCCATAAATGAATATTAGTAAGCTGTATACCATGAATAGAGAACCTATAAACAGGTAGAACAATAGTTTACAAGATCGGGCATTCTTGAGAAGCCAATTTTTTTTGCCCTTTAATGAAATCCAGTGCTGCCCATCGGAATTTTTGATTTCCAACTAATATGTCTCCATAGATGAGCGCCAGCAGATGGCGTTAGCTATTGTCTATAAATGAGATGCGCATTGAATCATTAAGCCCCTGCAACTCAGATTTACTCATCTCTAGTTGTGAATAATTCTCAAAACCAACCAGAAATGATGCTTCCAATAAATTCGAGTTTTCGTCAAATCTCTTTAAATTAACATCCGTACAATGCTTCTGAAGCACTTTGATGATAACATTAAGTTCGTTTCCATCCTGAGTTGGACTTGAAATTGTAAGATATAGGTTTTGGCCATTTTCCATATTATTTTGATTTATATTTCTCAGCCAGATTATCGCAATAATTGTTAGTAATGTAACAATTGTGATGATAGCTTGATTTGCTCCAATACCCATCCCAATTGCAATAGTAAGAAACAGATATGAAAGTTCTTCTGGTTCTTTGATTGCTGTTCGGAACCTAATGATTGAAAGTGCGCCAATTAAGCCTAGCGAAAGTACGAGTGATGATTTTATAATTGTAATGATAAACATTGTTGTCATTGTAATCGGCAAAAAATTTCGAGCGAATTGTTTTCGGTTGGAGAGTGCTGATCCGTATTTGGCATAAACCCAACCTAAAACTAACGACAGAACTGCGGACAGAAACAGGTTGAAAATCATGATCCAAACGGAGACTTGTTCGGCCGCGTTAGCTGACAATTCTTGTAAGATCGGTAAATTTCTCACAAAGGAGTTATTAGCCTCATATCATGAGATCGTGAAATAATTGGATAGAGGGAGATTAATTTAACGTTGGTGATCAGTTGCATCTAACTTGCTAGATACCTTGAAGAGACAATTCATCATGTAGATGACACGCTACCTCTGATCCTGATGTGGTCGTTTCAAGTCGCAGTTCCTCTCGCGAACATATATCCGTCGCATAGCCGCATCGCGGATGGAAATGACATCCCAATGGGGGATTAGATGGATCTGGAACATCTCCTTCAAGTCTAATTCTTTTTCGTCCCCGTTGTATCTCTGGATCCGGCATTGGAACAGCCGATATCAGCGCTTCGGTATATGGATGTTTCGGATGATGGTAAACTTCGTGTGCAAGATTAGTTTCCACAATCCGACCAAGGTACATGACAGCAATACGGTCACTGATATGCTCTACAACACTCAAATCATGGGCGATGAAGATATAAGAAAGCTGAAATTCCTCCTTCAGTTCCTCCAGCAAGTTGAGAATCTGAGCTTGGATCGAAACATCCAGTGACGAAACTGGTTCATCCGCAATAATCAGTTCTGGTCGTAATGCTAATGCCCGTGCAATTCCAATCCTCTGTCGCTGTCCTCCGCTGAAAGCGTGTGGATAACGACGCATATCATCTTTCTGTAACCCGACTGATTCAAGCAAGTTAACAACTCGGTCTTCTGTTTCGGACCTATTTGAAACTTGATTAACATAGAGGGGCTCAGCAACGATGTCACCAACAGTCATCCGTGGATTAAGAGACGAATATGGATCTTGAAAAATCATCTGTATTCTGCGTCTATACGGCTTCAATTCGGCCTGAGTCAGTTGGCAGAAATCAATCTGCTCCTCACCAAACAAAACCTCGCCATCAGTTGGCTCTATTAGCCGCATCAAGCAGCGACCAGCTGTGGTTTTCCCACAGCCGCTTTCTCCAACCAATCCAAGGGTTTCGCCACGGTGCACATCAAAACTCACGCCATCTACCGCTTTTACATAGCCAGCCTGCTTTTGCAATATGCCACGTCGAATTGGAAAGTATTTCTTTAGGTTTTTAACTTGAAGAATTTTTCTCATGCTTTAATTTCACATACACTTTAACTGGCTTCATGGAGCCAGCAACGAACAGAATTGTTTTCACCGACCGCTTTTAGCTCAGGCATTTCATCACACCGTTCAAACCGGTCTGTACAACGCGGAGCAAACGCACAACCCGGTGGCATTGCCAACGGACGGGGTACAGATCCTGAAATCGAATGCAATTGTTTATGCGAGTCGGTACCAAGTACCGGAATTGATGCCAGTAAACCACGCGTATATGGATGAAGGGGATGGTAAAAAATCTGGTTCAGGTTTCCTCTTTCAACAACACGACCAGCATACATAACAACGATCTCATCGGTAATTTCGGCAATCACACCCAGATCATGCGTGATCATGATGATTGCCATGCCCATCTCCTCTTGCAATTCTCGCATGAGATCAAGAACTTGAGCCTGAATTGTCACATCCAATGCAGTTGTTGGTTCATCCGCAATTAAGAGCGAAGGATTGCAGGAAAGCGCCATGGCGATCATCACCCGTTGACGCATACCACCAGAGAGTTGGTGAGGATAATCATCTACACGCATATGTGGCGCCGGAATTCCAACTCTTTCTAACATTTCAATAGACCGATCACGGGCTTCCTTTTTACTAACCTGTTGGTGAAGGATAACGGCCTCAGATATTTGATTCCCTATCGTATAAACAGGATTCAGAGAAGTCATCGGTTCCTGAAAAATCATAGCAATATCATTGCCACGGATGGAGCGCATTTCTTCACTTTTTGGTGCCAGTTGAGTTATATCAATCGGCAGATCCTCATCGTTTTTGTAATAACAGATCTGCCCTTTTTCAATATGGCCAGGTGATTGGAGGTGTAGAATGGAAAGGCCAGTGACGCTTTTCCCACAACCACTTTCGCCCACAATGCCAAGAGTTTGCCCTCGGTTAATTGAAAAACTAACGTCATCGACCGCGCGAATCACGCCGTCATCAGTGTTAAAAACGGTGCTTAATCCAATGATTTCCAGCAATGGGTAATTCAACTATTAATCCTGATATAAATTTTAAATCAACATGACAGAATAGCAAGGAACTAGTTTCCTGCTAATACCTTGAAGTTCCCAACATCCTCAAGAATTAGCAGGCCGAGACTACTGGGAGGAACTGACTCAGTATTGGGCATTTGTTCGGCCCAATAAACCGATCGTTCATCTGACCGGTGAATGATGAAATTAAAACCCAGCTTATTGTTTCGTTTCATTTTTATGGGATCAAATCCTTTAAGTATAGGATAGAAAGGGAGGCGTGCCTCGATCATATAATAATTTTCCTGCTCAGTCACGGCTATTTGTAATCCCTTAGCTTCATAATTCGGAACCAGTCTGGGTGCAGACTGTCCGAAATATGGCCGGCTACCATTAAAGCCGCCGCCCTTCGGACAAACCCAAAAAATGAACCGATCCGAATCACCTTGGCTGTCGAGGTAATCAGGCCTGTGTTCATGTATCGGGTGGAGGTCAATATGGAGTTCAAGTGCATCAGAACCTTGATAGTATCGAATTGGATCACCCACTTCAACTTGATTGTCATAAATTTGTGCTAGAAAGTATAGTGAGTCTTGATCCCATTGTAGCCACAATAGACCTTCATTTTTTGGAGTCACGATTGCCTTTTCGAGTGGCCATTGATCATCAAGACCATCAATGACGACGGGTTTATTGGTTCTTGCTGCCCAAGCAATCAAATTCGATCGGCACATGGTTGTTATCTCAACATTTGTTTCACCAGTCTCAATTAAACGATCATCGTAAATCATGGCAATCATTTCCCCACCGGTCAATCCAAGCTCATTGGATTCATTGATATCTCGTCCATATGCTGTTTGAATTGATCCACGAAATATCCGGGAATTTTTACTCTCTTCCAGAAGCACAATATGACTACCTGTTTCCATTTCATTGACCCGTACTCGCAAATTGGCTGATTCAGTTATAGAAGGGTCAACATTGAGATCCTGATCTTCCAAGCGGAAATAAAGTGTGGCGCCAATATTAAAATTCCGAAGCACTGAACCGTCTTTACGGGTGACAGTTAAATTGCCACGGATCCCTTTATTAGCGTAGGTAATATCCTCGACAGTTGTTGCGTTGATGGCACTAAATTGAGGCGAATAGATGGCAGTTACTGCTTCTTCTCCTTGGACGTCAAGTGTGTCATCTGCGACTGCTGTTCTTCCATAGCGGGTTGGAACGACCCCCCAAAATACGCCGTTTTGGTTCGGCTTCTTTTCTAGTACTACATCAACCTGATCTTGTGTTCGGTTCCCATAAATAGTGATCGTCACTTCACTTGCGTCAACGACAGTACTGAGAAGAAGATCTTCAAGCCAGAAGTAAAGCAGATCTCCAGCCATAAAACTGCCGACTTCACTTTCATTGTCATCGGTAATCTTTAGAATGCCTTCATTACCGCTGAGCACAATAGCCTGCACCTTTGTCATTATTCCGGTTTCACCAGTTGCTGTGAGTGCGTCCAAATAGCTTATAGCAATCACTTCCTTATCAGTAAGCACCAATCCAATTGGATCGGCATTTGCCTGATTACTAGTTGTGAAGGTTCCTGCAAAGATACCGGAATTTTTGTTTGTTTCGTGCAGACTAATAACCTTCTCGTTTCCCAGTACATTTCCACGAACAGTTACTTTTGTTGACTCAATTTTTTCAGGAAAGAGATCTAAATCTTTATCAGTTAACCGAACCAACAGTTGTTCGCTATTATTGAAACTTCCGATACCAACAGAGAAATTGCTGATTAAACGAAGTGATTCGACAGTATAAATTTCAATATCACCGGTTTCTCCCACCGCTACCATCAGATCAACACGAATTTTTACCTGTGTTGCGCCGGTATCCTGTAAGGCATCAGTATACACAAAGGTGACAATGTCACCGCCTTGAACCTGCAGGACACCATCATTCACAATTGGGTTCGAGCCGTAATCAGTTTTTAGTCGACCGCGAAAGACACCTGCGTTTCCAAAAACCCCCCACATCGTTATCCTTATCCTATCACGAACCGTATTTTCGGTAAGATCGGTTTCGAATACCTGAGCCACTACGTTTGTTGTATCCAGATCTGCATCTTTGATTTCAAGGATCAGCGTGTCACTCGCACGAAAACGGTTTATTGGAGAATTCAACATGGAATCTGGATTAAAACCTGATTCATTATAAACATGAATATTTCCAGTCGTCCCAACGTTTGTTTCACAGGTATCAACAATCTCGATATTTGTTTCACCAGTTGCCCTCAAACCATCAAGATAGACAGCCTGAATTTTTTCTGCCCCTTTTACCTGAATTACTCCATCATCAATTTGCGCTTCGGTGCTATATAGCGTAGGAATAGAACCGGAAAAGTTCCCTTCGGCAGACGTCGAGAACAACACTAACTTCTCCCGATCGTTTAGCATATTACCACTAAGAGCAATCGCAATAACATCCTGAACGATGTCCTTATCACGAAGACGCAAGTGAAGCATGTTTCCAGCGTTGAAATTCTCCAGATCAGTCACCTGATTTGATTGTACAATCCCAATGATCCCATCATAGCCAGTCACGGCCTGAGCGACTCTCGAAATCAAGACTCCAGTCTCTCCGGAACCCCGAATTTGATCGACGTAACCAACCGTAACTTTTTCACCACCGACTACTTCGAGTTTATTGTTTTTAGTGTCAGCTTTTATTGCATATGTCGTTTCGACAGAGGCGATAAAAATACTGCTATCAGCATCGGTTTCAGTCAAAGCCAGTCTATATTGATCCTGTAATTGATCCCCTTCAATTATGACATCAATGATTTCTTTTTGCGTTAAATCTTGATTGAGATCCGTATCTTGGAGTTCAATTTGTAGTGGAGTTCCTGCTTTGAAAAGCATGTCTCCGGGTATCAGTCTTCCGTTGATATTTAATTGTGCGGTATCGCCAATTTTTACCGTTTTTTGAGTTTGAATTGTTACATTGGCTTCACCTGTTTCTCGCAGTTGATCCACATACATGGCACTAATCGTCTGCATCCCAACTGCTTGAAGTATCATGTCATTTGGATCAGAAGTTTCACTGTAGACAGTTGTGAACTGTCCAGAATGATAGTTATTTTCTGAATCAAACAAAAGTTTAAGTGATTCACTTTCATCAGTTCCGATTACTGCGAGCTCCACCTCGATCTCGCTACTTTTTGACACGTCGGCATCTTGAACAATAATATGAAGTTTCGAACCCAGTTCAATCATCTTAGCCGGTCGTTCGACATTATTAATGAAGATTTTACCGTCGTTCCCGCTGGTTGCAACCACTGTTGCTTCAACCAGCTTGTTTCGTTCGTCACGACTGAAATAGGGATCAATGTAAGTCAATAGAATTTCGTCATTTCCACGTACTTTTAATATATCCAACGAACTACCTTCTGCATCGGAAGTATCTCGCTCTTTTTCAAAGACTGTTACAACCCGAGTGGTGAACAGAGAACTATTTTCAGATCTATTACCCCTAACATCATCAATTAGGGTAGTAAAATCAGTCTCATATAATGCAAGACGCATGGTTTGGCTAGTAGTGGTATTCGTTAATGCGGCTTGAATTGACTCCGACTCTGCGCGGTCGGTGTTACTATCTGCATCCCACACACATAAGCTAATTACATCACCCGCTGTAAAAGTGAATATGGGCATTAGCAACCGTTCATCCATAAACACAACCCGACCGCTAATTTGGCTGACCAGTTCAATTACATTCCAATCACTGGGTGAAGCGTTTACATCACCAGACGCATAAGCAAAACTACGATCTCCCACAGAATAGATGTAATTGAATCCAATCGATTTGCCAATGTCGGGAATATAATTCTGAAGAACCAGATCTTTTGGAAGACATACTTCTAGGTTATATCCCTTGTCTGTCGGCATGATTTTGGCGTCGATATATTTATGGAAGTTAATATTCTTAGGGATGGCATCCATGTGGTGGTGAATCTGGGTGGGATGAACGAAAAGTTGATTTGTGTCCGATCCGTAGATTGTCAAAACGAAATGGTGGTCACTTGTTTTGTACATGCCAGTTGAAGCTTTTCTGGTAGAATCGCAAAAGATATGAATGACATCGCGATCCGTACTTTTAAGATCGGCATGGTTGATAGTAGCAGCAATATAAAAATTTTCTTCGTTCCATTGGGTGTAGAGCGTAACTAGATCTTGTATTGGTTTAGCATCTAAAAAACGGCCAAATTTTTTGGGATCCGGATCAATTTCACGTGCCATGTGTGGATACAAAAGGTGCCAATCTTCTATATAACCATCAATTACGATCTCTTGATCCACCTTAATGGCACGACCAATCTGATCGTTTGACAATTGCTGAGACTTTACCATTTCAGGACCAGAGATTTTGATCGGTCGAGCTTCATATAGCCGTACTTCGGAAACGACTGCATTGGGACCGGCAATTCGATTAAAATGAAGTTCCATACGTCCGTCGGCATAGGCCTCAGAGGGAATGGGAATAGTTCTTGTGCTGAAATCTCCTACAGGTATTTCAATTGCCGGATGAAGGATGTGCCCATCAACCAGCAGATCCTGAATACGTGTTCCACCATTCTCTTGCAGATATTCCACCTCTACCCAATAGAGCATCCAAGGTTTAAGTTGATTGTAGCCAACTTTTACAGCGTTATAATGGTAAGAGAAACTTCTGGCGGAATTAGGATTACCCGGATTAACTTTGTCAGGCTCTCCACCTTCAGCAAGAAAATATCGATTTTCGCCACTGGTATCCCGATCAAAGGCAAATCCCTGTATCAGGTGCGGAGCTAAGATGTTATTTGCCTCACCAAGCCGCTCATGTTGCATCTGGATAGCGTTGTAATCCCTAAGTTCCCTCTCTAAACTATTAGGACGATAGTCTTTAGTATAGACCTCAAATTCGCGAATCTCAGCATAATCACCATGCCAATCACCATTTTCAATTTGTAAACGAATATAACGTCCCTTCATCGGCATATCAAAGAGATGTTGATCTGCCACAGTCTCATCCGGTAATTCCTGAGATATATAGATATTCTGATAATCCTGTCCATTCGAACTGATAGCAATTGAGTAGGTCTTAACGTTGTCTCCGGGACCATCAGTAGTCAGCTGAAACCCGTATATCTTTTGAATTTCGCCGATATCTGCGGTAACATAAACAGGTGTTTCCGGCGGTTTGTATTTTATCTCAACTTCTTCCCCTCCGTCCTCGACTTCAGTTTCTATTCGTTGCGCCGCCGCCCATTTTGAATCTCTGAAAGGAATTAGATCCTTTAGCATAGACAACTCAACTTCATTATAATTGGAAGTCATCGATTGAATGGGTGTATGGGATTTGTATCTTAATCCAACTTGAAAATCATCGACTTTTAAATTCGGTCTATTATTAAACCAGTCATTGATCACAACCTGAATCCAACGCGCTTCAGTTGGAAACTGAAAAGGCTGCAGCGCGAAATTGTATTCACGTGAACTACCAACATAAGAAAAGGCACGTGTAAAACGTGATTTCGATCTGTCCTTTCCTACTAATATATCAAACTGTTTCGGTCCACTTTCATTTGGGTCTTCAAATCGAACCTTAACTTTGTCAACCAGGTAGACATAACCGAGATCATAGGTGGCAAAGGGAGGGTCGCTCCTGAGCAAATCTGCCGACCGGAGGGATTCATCATCCATCTTGCGAACGGGCTTGATGAAGTATTGGTTTGTTCTCAGATTAACTTTATTTCGCGGATAAAACAGAAACCCTAGTAGGATTGCGATACTGCTGAGGAAAAGATACTTAGCCACAAAGCTAACCCTTTATACCATGTCAAGAGAATTTTTTAATTCTTGAAGACGACGACTAATTTTTTGCTTGTCAATTCGGTTCCCGTCAACGTATTCCCTTAACTCATGCGGCAAATTTGGTGGAACCATCGACCGGGAATTTGCTTCACGAAGTGCCAAAAGTCCCATAAATTCGTTCATCTCAGGTGAATGTTCAGGAACATAGTCGTCAATGGTTCGATTTAGATCTTCTTGGGACACAACCTCACGTTCATGCCGTTTGGCAAGGTTATAGCTTCTCAGCACAATACGTTCAAGATCTCCACCGCTCAGTCTACGTGTCGCTCGGTTAGCTTGGCTAAAATCAATGCCATCAACGGAAATCTGATGTTTTCTGAAAAGTTTCTCCAGAATATCAGCACGTTCCTGACCGGTTGGCCGCAGCAAAATTAATCGATGATCAAAGATACCACGTTGTCGAAACACCGGATCAATGGCATCGGGGCGGTTTGATGCACCAATCCAGAGAATTTTACCGTGGTATTCTGGATCACTGATCATATTGGTCAGTTCAGCGGGCAACATACTGTTTGGTGTTTGCACGCCATTACTAACATGTGGGTTGCTTACCAAATCGATTTCGTCTACAAAAACAATTACCGGTATTACGGCTTGAACAAAACTAAGTGCCATCCTTAAATCGCTTTGATACGATTTTCCATCACCCGCCATTGGTCTCTCAATACCAATCCATTCCCGTGGACTTTTAAGTCGAACAAATGTCAATCCACTGTATCTTGCAATCATCTGAGCTAACAAGGTCTTACCGGTACCAGGTGGTCCTAGCAACAACAACCCCCGCGGTGCACGCTTCAGATCACCTTGATGGATAGCGGACATGATATCTCTCATTATCTCACCAACGTGTCTCATACCACCGACCACTGAGCGATCGTAGGGAGTCGGCACAACTTCTAGTAGACCTCGACTGTGAGTCTCGACATTCTCACGTCGATACTGAGCAATTAGCGTTGGAGTAATCGGTTCACGCACCTCCTCTGCTCGCAAGGCAACGTCATGGATACCAAAGAGGGTAAGACCTGCGGTATCTCGGGCAGCTTGTTCAATCGTTAAATCTGGGTGAAGTTTTATCTGTGTCGTAATTTGCGCTCGTGAATCTGGATTGGTCTGAACAGGCAAGCTGATCAAGTGATTAATAAATTCAAATCGATCATTGTAATCCGGAAAAGGAATTTCCACTACCGGCACATCACTATTTTTCGTCAATACTGGGTGGACATCGGTGATATCATGTGCTACCATCAAGAAAAGGTGCTTTTTCAGTCTTATATCGAAGTCCGCTGCCCACCTCTGCAATGTATCCAAAAACGTCGTGGTCTCTTTTGGGAGTACAGACATTTCCCCACTTGGCGCGACTTTCTCTGTATAGAACATCACCAACCCAACCTTGTATCTTACAGTATTGAAAAGTGTATTAAGCTGATTTAACCAATCAGAGGTTATTGGGAGCTTACCAGAGCCAATGAAGGGGTCTTCATGCATCTTCTCGTGAATTACACCGGAGTTGATTTTCGTGCGATGCGGGTCAACTTCACGTTCAGAAACAATCTCCCACTGAGCATCTTCAATTTCTACCGGATTACCACTCGAGTCCTCGCCAGCAAGTTTGAATTTATAGGGTTCCCTCGGTTTTATCTCTCTTGGCATTTCCTCAAATTTGATTTTGGTAAGTTCCCCAGGAATAACTACGATCTCATCAGACTCAGCATTCACATTATGTACTTGAACAGTGATCTTGCCCTTGCCTGCCTTTGAAGCAGTAAAAACACCATCAGGGGTTATGTCACCAATTCCTCCTTCAACTTTCCAGCGCGCCTGTTGAATCCCAATTGGACGATTCGATCCGTCAAAACCGGTTAATTTTAGCCGGATTTTTTGACCAGATTCTATTTCAAATTGTTGAGGTGAAATTTCAAGCTGCTCAATCTGGTCATCCGTAATACGGAACCGTGGTGATTCGGTACGCACATTGCCAACTGAAGCACGGATTCGCCCTAGCCCCAGTTCCTCTGCTATAAACGTTCCCTGCCCATCAAATTGACCGACAGAGGGTAAACCTCCCTGCATCTCACCAACCCATTTAACATCCTCACTAACCAACCCAAGTGAACGTTGGATCCATTTCCAATGGTCTATTTGCGGCCAAATAATTCCTTGTGAAGGTGTATACCCAAGAACAATATCACACCCAACCATATTCAATTGTTCCATGAGATAATAGAATATGGGTAAATACCCATGTTCCGCGTCTTTTGCCAAGTCATATGTATTATAGTGAAGCATAAACATATGGGCAGAACCTGCTTTGTACTCTTTGGCAATCCTATCAAAAAAGCTGGGCATTTCCCTCATCTTAATCCTAGGGTTTCATTGTCCTTATCATAATAGCATGGCCACTATCAATTAGCAAGACTTTGCTTACGCTCGTTTAAAGAGTTTAACCTTCTAAAGTGAGCTAGATTCTGACCAAAGGAATTAGCATACTAAAGAAGAAGATAGAGAGCCTGGATTCGAAGTTGCTAGGATTATCCAGCTCGAAAAAATTGCACCTCCGAACCCTGAACTACTCTCCCAAACTCAGGATTCAGGGCAACTGGTGGGTTGGATAACAACTCCAATTCCCTAAAAGATGATTCAAGAATTACCAATGCCTGGAATGCTACTAGGACTCATTGAGGTTGGGAATAAAGTCCAGAGCATCAAGAAATTGCTGATATCCCCTTTATCGGTCCTCGAGCACATTACCTGTCACGAATTAATAGACCTCTTGCAAAAGTAGAAAGAAATGCTAGAATGAAAGGATGAGATACCAAGAGATAAAAGATAAATCAGGATCAGATTATAAGCGATTGACTGGAGTTAGCCCACAGACCTTCCATCAGATGCGACAAATGTTAGAACAGTCCCAACCTCGGAGGGAACGACCAGCTAAACTGAGTTGTGCCGATCAATTGTTAATGACCTTGATGTACCGGCATGAATACCAGACTTAGTTTCACCTTGCCCAAAGCTATCGCCCAAGCGAAGCCACTGTTTGTCGCACCATAGCGAAAGAGGAAGACTGATTGATACAATCAGAACAGTTCCGATTGCCGGGTAAGAAGAAACTGCTAGAGAGTGACAAGCAAATTTAAGTCTTGTTAGTAGATGCCACCGAGCAACCAATTGAACGGCCGAAAAAAACAAGGACAATATTACAGTGGCAAAAAGCGGCATACGCAGAAAGCACAATTGGTGATAAATTTAGCCTTCCGACAGATCCTGTTCACCACTTTTGACAGCGGAAGGAAACATGATTTCCAGTTGTTTAAGAACAGCTAGACAAAGATTTAGAGGACAACTCTGTTGTTTGTCTGATTCAGGTTGCCAGGGACTATCCAAGTTGCATAGCAACAGTTGGTTGCCAAAAAAGCAATCCAAACATCGGCCTCTGAGCCAGAAGGGGGAAGCCTCTAATAGAGATTTAGCCCGAGGCCGTATTTATGTTGAACATGTAATTGGCAAGTTAAAAGTCTTTGGCATCCTGTGCCAGCGTTATCGAGACCATCGCCGGTGTCTTTCACTACTGCTTTAATCTGATAGCTTCTATCTACAATTTGGAACTCACCCTTAAATGCTGATTTAGGCAAGAGGTTAAATGTTGTTTCTTACTGAATTTAGCTAGATGCTTGAAATCTCACCCACGCTTTCAATTCAATTGGATGCATCAGTTGAATTTGGCGAAATTATGGCCTCGGCACTTGAAATTTCTCTTAAAAATTTGCCTAATACAGAATTGCGCCCTACAAGAACTTTTCCTACCATGTAACAGATACAGTTGTTGTACTAGGTTCGCGAGTTTTCTGCGCACTGATTGAGGATGTACTGATTGTCAGCTTAGGTTAGACTTCACAACTATCAAATCTTAATCGCACACTATCGAATAAAGCTTCCAATGATTTCCTGCAAATCGTGGACCATGTACATGACCAATCAGTTCCTTGGTGCAGGGTAAGTGGACCTGAGATTGAACTTAAAACTCAAAATCGATATCGCCTGTTTATTTATTGTTGCAATTTCCTCGCTTGCTTTAAGTCCATCAGTTGTGCCGATACTCTTAGTGCCCCTACCGCACGACGACGAACACCAACAAATTAATCCTGTAATGTTCCGATCAAAGCATAAACAACACCTACTTTATCCTCTTTCTATTTCTGCTGATTACTTAATGCAAAAGTGCCTCTTGTTTTCCAAAAAAGTGGGGTAGGGAAGGATGCGTGTTAGCAACGATAGCGAAATCAAGATATCAAGATATAGCTCAAAGATACCAAATGTATTGGCAAATCAGATAGCCACAAGGCGAAACTGGATCAGGATCTTAACGTGCGACTGAAATCAAAACAAAATACACTGTACATTAAGATCTGTAACAGGGAAGACGATTAGGCGTTTGCAGTCCGTTTCACTAACTCTTCAGGTAAACTAATTAAGTAGATCAGTTATGAGGGATCAAGATAGAATTTTTGGAGCAGTTTAAGCTGATGCGATGATATTTCGGTTGGCAGTTTAACTCGGAGTGTTACAAGTTGATCTCCAGTATCCGTTCCTGCTTCATTCGGAAGCCCTTTACCAGAAAGTTTAAATTTATGATTGGGTTGTGTTCCAGCAGGGACATCAATATGGATAAAATCATCAAGCGTTTGTACCGAGATCTGTGTCCCCAAAATAGCATCAATAAAATCAACCCCCATTTCACTATGGAGATCGTTTCCGTGTCGCGAGAGGTATGGATGTTCTCGAATCCGGACTTTCAGAAATAAATCGCCGTTTGGACCATTATGTAAACCCGGTTCCCCCTTACCAGAAATCTTTAAGCGAGTGCCGTCCTTAATACCTGGTTTTACAGTAGCCATAATTTTGTGTTGTCTCTCAATCCTACCGGTTTCACTACAATTGAAGCAGGGAATTCCTTTGTCATCGATGTTATCACAGCAACTGGGACATATCCGTTTAACATCAACGTTTCCCATTCTCACCTCGATAGTACCAGTTGCTGCACATCTTCGGCACCCCCGCGAGTCAATGGCTCCTTGTCTCCCTATACCATTGCAGCGAATACAGGTTTCGTGAATGGTCACAGGGACCATAAACTGTCCACCTTGTAAAACATCTTTTAGGTCTATCTCAAGAATCTGCTGAACGCTTTCACCACGCACGGGTCTTTTTATTTTTGTTTTCTGACTTTCTGATTCGGTGAAGAAATCATTGAAGAAATCTGAGAAGGAAGCACCCGAGAATTTCCCTCTTGTTCTTGCGCGTGCAGTCGAAGTTGGAGGTTCGTTGGTCGTTCGTGCTTGTGGCTTTGACCTTGGAGAAGATTGGTAACTATGTTTAGCAGACGGTGGTTTTGCCTTGTTTTTACTAGCAGAATAAGACTGATCGTATTCTGCTCTTTTTTCCGAGTTTGAAAGAATGGCATACGCTTCTGAGATGCGTTGGAATTTATCTTCAATGCTGAAGTTATTAGGATTTTTGTCGGGATGGAATTCAATCGCAAGCTGACGGAATGCTTTTTTGATCTGGTCAAGCGTAGCAGACGTTGAAACCCCTAGAATTTTATAGTAATCCACAATTCAAGCATCCATGTATAGTTACTTTAGTTTTCCAAGGTTGCATAGTATACAAGATTACAGACTAAACATGTAAACGTTATTTGCCTTGCAGCACTGCATACATTAAGGAGATATACAAGTCAATTTTTACTATCAATTTTGATTGGCCGTATGCTATCCTTAAAAATATAGACGATTTAAGGTTACGAAAGCATAGTTCACGGAATTAAGGGAATATTCGTAAGATGATGTGGCGTACCCAGGCGCGCGCCTTCGCACTCCAGATGCTTTATCAAGTTGAAGTACATCAAGATAGTTCTTCCATCGATTTTACATACTTCTGGAAACAACCAGATATAAATTCGTTAGATGGATTTTATCCGCTTAGTGTATTTCGGTGGTTGCTGTCCGGAAACACAAGTCAGAAGGAGAAAGGTCAGGAAGATTTCAATCAAAAAGTTATTACCGTTCAAGAAACATTTGAAAATCGGAACAAAGATCGTCATAATCCCAACCAAGAATTGGTTGATCTGTTCAAGAATTTATTCTGGAATCGAACTGAAAACGGAGAAGACGAAACGGTCGAAATATCGGCTCATCCGTCTGAACAGAAACAGGAAATCTCGCTTAAGGCATTTAAAGCGTCAGACGACATCATCGATTTTGCCAATTTATTGGTGCAAGGTACCATTGAACATCTGTCGACCATTGACCAATTGATTGATTCGGCTTCAGAACATTGGACACGTAATAGGATGCCACTTACCGATTTGTCAGTTTTACGGCTTGCAACCTATGAGATACTATGTCTAGTAGACATTCCTTTTGCCGTCTCAATTAATGAAGCAGTCGAACTCTCCAAAATCTTTGGCACCGACGATTCCCCCAAATTTGTCAATGGCGTTTTGGATAAAGTTAAGGAACTGAGTTCCACAAATCATATCCCACTCAATCGATTGGAAGTTAGTTCCAACCAGAATGAAGAAGAGAGATAAAGTATGGTAATATCTCTTCGAAGATTCTTGCCATTAATGGCTACTGTTTTCTTGTCTGCTAATGTGTTAACCGTCTCTGCCAAAGAGGTGAAATTTGATTTTCAATTTGGAGGCAAAGGAAACAGTGAAGGTAAATTTTCGGACAAAACGCTGTTTAGCTTTGATCAAGAGGGAGCTATCTACATTGCAGATAACGGCAAGGGAATGAGAAAAATTCAGAAACTTATGCCAGACGGTACCCTTGCGTTTACAATTAAGAGCGATCCAAAAAAATTTATCTTCGCAAATATCACCGATATGGCTATTGGTACTGATGGCAAAATCTACGTTTCAGACTGGAAAATTTCGCCGATTGAAGGTGCAGATGATCCCAAGCTCTTCACCTACGGAGCTTGCATTCACAAATTTAATGCCGAAGGTCAGTTCATCGAGACCTATTTCGTTCACCGCTTGACCCATTCAGGGATTAGATTTCTTCCGGATTCGCCATTAGGGGCGATTGTCAAGCGCAATTTGACTAATACGTCTCTCCCACTGAACCACCAGTCACTTTCTCAGCATTCCCAGTTTTTTGAAACTGCGTTACCCGCTTTAGATCCTGATGGGCACTATGCACTTTTTCTGCCACAAGGAAATACCAAAAGAACCTTTTTTCTCTCAGTTGATGAACAAGAGAATATGTATGTTTTTGATGACGGCAAAATCCGAAAAATCTCTGCAGAGGGTTTTATACTGTCAACATTTACGGTAGATCAACCTGGTGCCGGACAGGTCGCTGAAGCCGCTGACATGGCTATTGATCTGAAGGGACATATTTACATTGTCGATCAAAAATTGCATCGCATCCTGAGATATAATGCCAATGGTGAATTCGTTTCGACTTTTGGAAAACAAGGTTACGATGATGGTGAATTGATATCCCCTTATCATCTGGTTGTGTTAGCGGATAATTCGGTTCTTGTTGCTGATAAATCTCGATACTGGAAACTATCCTCTTCCAAGTTACCAACTCGTATGAATGATCCACTAATGACTCCTAAGTTTCAGCAACTTGTTAGTGTTGGGCGTACTTTTCAGAGTCGTTTTTTGAGAGTTCAACGATTTAGCTCCGACGGGAATTTTCTCGAAAAGACTCTGGTTCGTTTTCAACGAGAAGACAAGAGTTTTGCCAATTTAGAATTGAAAGCAATTGATTTAACCGGTAGCCTCTACTTTATCAACACCCAATCGTTGCGAGTAAGCAAATTTTCACCAGCCTCACCGTTTGTTAGATCTGCATTGCAAACCGAAGTTCAACTCACATACCACCGGAACGATGAGGGAACCTGGATCGACAATGAAGATGATTTGGATGCTGACGTTCACCAAGGGGCCGATTATGAACAGGATCTGACCGACAACGGCATAGATGCCACTGCTATCTTTACATACGATTTTAACGAAGATTTTCGGATTAAGCTAACTAACACTATCGGTTGGAGTGAAACAACCGATGATTTATACTATCGTACGCCTGCCTTCGAAGACTTTCGCGGGAGTTTCGTGGCTGACGGTCGAACAGTCAAAGATAGCTTGAGAAATAATATTGTGCTGGGCTTTGAACTCATCCGAGATCATAATCCCTATACCTATAGGGAAATAGGAGGGGACGTCAACCTGTCAGTCACGAACATGGGGCAGATCAAGTATGCTTTTGACCCAAGTAACAAAAGTTACCTCGATTTCTCGGCTAGGACTGTTGGCTGGGGTGCCAATGTATACTACGATTTCGGGAGAACCTTTCGACTGAAATTTCAAATCAGAGGATCAAACGGTGGTGGAAGTTACACCTACAATGATGAACTCGATATGCTTTACATGACTTTTGCTTCAAATGCTGGGTACACTCAAGTCAAAGTCATGATTGATGGAGTATTCTAAGGCTTACAGCACAAGCATAATCTCTTTCGCTCGATCTATTGAGTGTCATTTTCGTTTCGGTTTCTGCCTTAGGTCATGGTTAAAAGAGGTCGTGATGTCCGAGAAAACACTTGAAGGCAGTATACATGTTCCTGATTTCCCCCAAGACATGGAGTGGTTCAATACCGATACTCCAATTTCTCTTCTGAATTTACGGGGTAAAATTGTTTCACTTGATTTCTGGACTCTCTGTTGTATTAACTGCCTACACACCACCCCTGATCTCAAAAAATTAAAGGAGAAGTTTTCTGATCTTGAAACACTCGAAGCCAAACCTCATGCAGGAACTGGTCGCGAAGCACGGGTAGACGGCAAGTTACTCAAATCCGCGCTTACACAACCAAGCAGTATTAATAAATGGCGAGAAACTTTATTTCGCTGATAGCGAGATTAGTTCAATACGTTCTGCCAATATTAACTCAAATGGTGTCGCAAAAACTATTATCGGAAAGGCCTGTTTGAATTCGATGATGCTGATGGATACTTCTCATCTACCCAATTGCCGCATCCGGTTGATGTCGTTTTTAAAGATGGCGCACTTTACATAGCGGATACATACAATTCGAAAATCAAAACGATTGATCCAACCAAACGAGTCGGTAATTCATTTGCGGGGACAGGTCTACACGGTTATGCTGATGGGGTCAGATTCGAAAAATTGACCTTGAAACCAACCAAGTTGAAATCATGAAATTCTTCAATTAATTTGGAATTCAAGAAAAATGGCTCTAAAAGGTAAAAACATCGTTATTGTCGGTGGAACGTCCGGTATGGGGTTGTCAGCGTGTCAGGCATGTATTCAGGCAGGAGCGAAGGTTTCTACCTTTGGTCGCAATGCCGAGAAAGTTGAGCGATCCAAAAAAATATTAGGCAATCAAGCAACTATTGCCGTTGGTAACGCCACAGATCCAAATATGGTTTCGTCTGTGATTGATCGGTTCGTGGCCAAGCAGGGAATAATCCATGGTCTTTATCATGTGGCAGGCGGTAGCGGCCGCAGTATGGGAGATGCGCCACTGCATGAGGTCACAGACAAAGGGTGGTATAAAACTATAGAACTCAACCTAACTTCCATGTTTTACTCAAACCGTGCGGCAGTCCGGCAGTTCCTAAGACAGAAAACCCGCGGCTCGATTTTAAACATGGGATCCGTCCTGGGATTTTCTCCATCCTCTCGTTATTTCGGCATGCTTACCTATGCTACTGCCAAATCAGCTATCATCGGGATGACCAAATCCTCTGCCTCCTTTTACGCAGATCAAGGTATTCGGTTCAATGTCATTGCGCCTGCTCTCGTTGATACACCAATGGCAGAACGAGCCTCGACCGACCAAAAAATTATGCAGTACATTCAAACCAAGCAACCGTTGGATGGTGGGAGGATTGGCTTGCCCTCCGATCTAAATCAGGCGGTGGTATTTTTTTTGTCAGATGCTTCAAAATTCGTAACCGGTCAAGTTCTAGCCATTGACGGTGGCTGGTCGATCTCGGAAGGACAATATCTATGAAGCCAAGTCAACAATATATATCTAAGTGCCGCGAAATCATTGATCTCATTGAGCAACAGTATGACCAAATCAATCAAGTTGCAGACTGGTTTAGTGAAACAATTTTAGCAGGACGCATGGTTCATCTCTTTGGATCAGGACATAGTCGAATCATGGTGGAAGAGATGTGGCCACGTTATGGATCCTTTCCCGGCTTTAACCCCATCGTTGAGTTGTCGCTGACATTCCATAACAATGTTGCCGGCACAAATGGGCAGCGTCAGGCGATGTACCTCGAAAATGTTAGCGGATTCGCTCAACATATTTTGCGTAATTTTGATTTGTCCGAGATTGACTCCGCCTTAGTTATTTCATCTGGCGGTACAAATATTGTCCCCATCGAAATAGCACAGGGGTTCAAGGGGGCTGGAATGAAAGTCGTAGGGATGGTAGGTGTGCGACATTCGGAAGCAAGCGAATCTAAACATCCTGAAAACCTCAAGCTCACAGACACAGTCGATTTGATTCTTGATAATGGTGTTCCTCCGGGGGATTCGATGGTACAAGTTGATGGACTTGACACTCCAGTTTCACCCGGATCAACCGTTGGAGGCGTAGCCTTAATTAATGCCGTTAAGGCTGAAGTCGCTGATCGATTGACTAAGGCGGGTCATCCACCAATAGTATTGACAGCCTCCTGTCTGGTTGGAAGTGAGCGGGCATCACATCTGTTTGAATCAGCCTATGATGAACATGCGCATCGGATAAGTAAACTTTATCAAAAAATAGGAAAACTTAAGGAATGAAGGATTTTCCGCTCCGAACTACGGTTATAGGAAGTTATCCATTTCCAGGTTGGCTTGAATTTGCCTCTCAGAACTTAGATCAATTCGGCTTCAGCGATATAGAAGAAATTCAGGAAGACGCGGTAACTGTTGCTATAGGTGACCAACTTGGTGCTGGTTTAGATGTCATTACTGATGGGGAACAGACACGCTTCGACTTTAATTTGTCCTTCTATGGCTACCTGAAAGGGATTGAGACTGAGGCCGAAATTTCTCGACAATTTGGTCCACCAGCACATGATCAGCGAGGGAAACACAAGATTATTGACCAAATTACTGCTCCAGATGGGCTTGGCGCGGTTGAGGAGTTTGGCCGGCTTCAACGACTGACATCTTACTTAGATCCACGCCCGGTTTTGAAGTCATCTGTACCTGGACCATACACTATGAGCGGTCGGTTGATTCCGAATGATCAGTACCCCGACCGTTACGCAGTTACAGAAGCATTATTGCCGATTGTACAGAATGAATTGATTCTTTTGGTGGAAGCTGGTTGCCAAGAATTAACAGTTGATGAACCTTCAATGAGTTGCTACGCTTACCACGAAAATCCAGCCTGGTTTGTCGACATTTTTAATCGTACAATTGAACCCATTCGCGGTAAAGTTCGACTCTCGACGCATTTATGTTTCGGCAATTTCAAGGCACGTGCAGTTGGGTTGAGGAAATACGCACCAATGTTTCCAGCGTTTCTTGAGATGAACGTTGACGAGATCCATGTCGAAATGGCAAGTCGCCGGTTTTCCGAAATTGAGATCGTCGAATTGATTTCCCGAAAAATGGATGTGGCAGTTGGAATAGTTGATGTAAAAAGCTATTATATCGAATCTCCCGAGGATATAGCAGACAGTGTTCGGCTCTGCTTAAAGCACGCTTCGCCAGAGCGTTTATCATTTTCCCCAGACTGTGGTCTGAGTCAAACTGCACGTTGGGCAGCACGCCAAAAATTAATAAATATGGTCAAGGGTGTCAAAATTGTTCGCCATGAACTTGGGCTTTAATCCCCATATTTGTTGAACTTAAGTCAACAACCTTGACTTCACGCAAGACATTAATGTTAGGATGAGGTTAAAATCTTATCAAGTGAGTAGGTATATTGGGAAATAAAGCGTCTTTTATTCAAAACCTAATTTTCTTTATAGTAGTTTTTCTCATTATCACCGTCAGTGGTTGTGAAGACGATGCGATAAACGAGGCCAAGCCCAAACTCGGCCAAATTGAAGGTTTGCTAAAACCAGCTGATGCTGCTACTGAAATTCAACTGGTACAGGCAGGAAATATTGTGGCAACCACCTATCCGGACGAGAATGGAAAATACATTTTTTCTAATCTGGAATTTGGGGGCTATGACATCATTGTTATTGCAGAAGGATACCATGTCGCATCTGAAGTCAACACCATCACACTTGACAAAGAAGTCGCTATCAAGAATTTCCAGCTTGTTCCACTGATGGCATCAATACGGGGAATCGTCATAGATTCTGAAGGTGCATTTATAGAAAATGCATCAATTACGGTCTCTGCACTTGGTGATGAATTTACAACTCAAACAGATCAATTTGGGGTTTTTTCTTTTAATCAATTACCACCAGAAGTTGGGTTGGTATTGGGAATCTTTGCAGATGGAAAGGTTGAACTTCAGGTTACAGTTGAGCCAATTGAAAAGGGAGGAACAAAAGATCTACAAATCAGTCTCAAAGAAATAGAACAGAAAATTGGTGTCGGTTCACAAGTAGGCGACTTGGCTCCCAATTTCTCATTACCTGATGTGGATGGTAAAATTGTTTCTTTGAAAGATTTCGCTAGCAAACAAACTGTTCTGCTTACCTTTCACCGTGGCAAGTTGTGACCTGTATGCTTACCGCAGTTGGTACAACTGCTACAAAAAAATTATAATAAAATTTCAGATCTCAAAGCTGAAGTCATTGCTATTAGTCATGAATCTGTGGTCGAAAACAAGAAGATTCATCAGCAACATAAACTGAAATATCTTTCTCTATCGGATCCAACAGCAAAGACAATTCGGGACTACAAGGTGTTAGACTTTGGCAGATTTCCCAAGGTATCCTTTTTCATTGTTGATAAGCAGGGCATTATTCGTTGGCGTTCCACGCACAGTGGTGCCAATCCTGATGATTTGCCAAAGATTGATGACTTGCTTAAGGCAATTCAGTTAGCCCAGTAATTCAATTAGCGCCGTAAAGAGGATTTTTCACTGAGAGCGTTCATTCTTATCGCTTTATTTTGTTGCTCTTTCGGTTGTTCAAACGAGACTGACAACGCTGATAATCCCAGTAATCCGGCCCAAGACTCGAATTCTCCCCTGGCGCCGGATTTCACCTTGCTCAGCACGGACTTTAAGCTGGTAAGTTTATCCGACTATCGGGGAAAAATCGTTCTTCTTGATTTTTGGGCTACATGGTGCAAATCATGTCAAGAAGAAATCCCAATCTTTATTGACCTATATGACCAGTACCGCGATCAAGGATTTGAGATGGTTGGCATTTCGATTGATAGTGAACGTCTTAAGGTAGTCAATCCTTTTATTGAGAAACTAGGTGTAAACTATACAATTCTCCTGGGTGAACCAAATCTAATGGACAAATACAATATTATGGCGATTCCAACTGCAGTCCTGATCGACCAATCGGGTAATATCCGTAAAAGGTTTACTGGTGCGCAACTAGACAGACTTATTTACGAAAATGAATTAAAAAAACTGCTATGAAAAAATTGTGGTTGATTATCTTGGTGGGCGGAATTATCAGCATCGGAGGTTGTTCAACACACTTTACGCAAAACGAACAACTTCAACTTGACCTATCAGGTTCTGTAGCAGAAACACCAGCCATTTTAGCCGAATTTGATTCTAGTGGAGGGGAGGAAAACTCTGGAGATATTACGAAGAAATCTGGCAGTAGTTGTGCCAACGGCGTTTGCACAATCTATTAACAGATCTACAACCATGTTTTCCTTCCTGTTTTTTTTCTTGCTTCTTTCCTTTCCATTGACTTCATTGGCACAATTGCCTTACTTTCAAACCTTCCAACAGAATCTCAAAGTCAAATTCCAAACAGAAAGCACCTATGACAATCACATTGAATTGGGTTTGAGTATCGACCCATATACCAGCAACCTTTCGGGTCGTCGAAACCCACAAATACGAAGCCTTGTTAACCAAGCAAGAATACATCTGCAAGGCTCTTTTCCCGTCAGCCAATTCTTTGGTGTAAAAACGCAGTTCAAAACACAGTTGGAAGATTACATTGGAAGAGATGATAAACTTGATAATTTTAATGGTTTCAATAACATCTTCTCAACAGAATTTCTACTTCGATTAAGCAATCAGTTGCCGCATCTTCGTTTCCAGCACCAGATTCAGCGCCTTGACCGAGAAGATGACATTTACGATTACGTTGAAAACCAAATTGGTTTTCAGTTTGGTGAAGTGTTCAAATATCATCTTCGATTCAGGAACTTTGACGATAATCGAACTCGTCGAGAAGATTTTCTACTTGTAGGTTCTCGTTCACACTTGGGTATTGGGCGATTACAATTTGGTATCCTGAAAAACATTTTAGGCCGGTTCGAATACCAAATTGAGCATCAACGTTATAAAAATAACTTGAACAACTTGGTGCTCGGAATTGCCAAAATCGATCCAGGAGATCTTCGTACCGATTGGAAACACCTTTTTACAACCCAACTAATACAGATTCCAACAAATCAAATCATCATTCAAGAAGATATCAGCTTTTTTCAGAATAATTCCGATACATCATTTTACGATTTTGTAAGCCTTGAATTTGGAGGTACCGGTTTCCATCAAATGGCTGATAGACGTTGGATCAGACTGCGTTTGTTCGCACTCCAACTCAATTTTAAAGATCGAAAACTTATTTTTCAAAATCAATCGCAAAATAGAATAAATCAGCAAATTGGAATTGACTTCCTAATGCATTGGAAGCTGACTAATAAATTTTCTTTGCTTTTCGGATATCAACTGGTGAAAAATCGTATCAACGAGAAATCCGAAATTCTTGATTTTTTGAACTATCATCACAACATTATTTCAATCAAGTTGACCTATGACTAAACCAATCTTGCAAGGCAATCAATTTCTGGCCAATGTCAAAGAATATCCCAAAGAAAATGGACATTTTAACCTATGGTGGCTTGGTCAAAGCGGCTATTTGATTCAGTGGAATCGAGCAAATGGAAATTCAATTATCTCACGGCACTTGCTGATAGACCCCTATTTATCCAACTCGTTGACAAAAAAATACGCCGATACTGACAAGCCTCATATCCGGATGACAGAGACGGTAATTAACCCTAATCAACTCGATTTTATTGATGTAGCAACCTCCAGTCATAATCACACGGATCACCTAGACGCAGAAACCCTGATCCCATTGATGAGTGTGAATCCAAAACTGAAAATTGTTGTACCTGAGGCAAACCGTGACTTTGCTGCGGATCGATTACAGGTTGATGCCGAATCACTAATTGGATCTGATGCAGGAAAGAGCGTGACAATCGCTGATATTGAAATCAACGGAGTACCCGCAGCACACGAAACGCTGGAGATTAATGCAGACGGACAGCATAAATTTCTCGGCTACGTGTTTCAGTTTGGAGAATGGACAATTTATCATAGCGGTGATACAATGCTGTATGGTGGAATGGTTACCCAATTCAAGAGATGGGAGATAGATTTGGCGATCCTGCCGATTAACGGTTCTGATCCTTCCCGCCGAGTGTCCGGTAACCTGAGCGGTTCCCAAGCAGTCTGGTTAGCTCAACAAATCGGCGCTAAGTTGGTCATTCCATGCCACTATGAGATGTTTGAATTCAATACGGTTTCACCAGATCAGTTTGTGGCTGAAGCAAAGAAGCAAGGACAAAATTATTGTTTGCTAAAATGCGGCGAAAGATTTAGCAGCAAAGGGAACGAATTTAGCAATTCCCGAAACGATGGAGGAGAAAATTGATGGCACAATCACATAAAATTACCATGTTAGGTACAGGTTTTATCGCTGATTTTTACACCTTAACGCTTCATAATCAGCGTGGGCCAGAACAGGTCCATATGGTTTATTCGCGATCTGAAGAACGGGCAAAAGGGTTCCAAGACAAATGGGGAGTTCCTCATGGATCTATCAGTCTTGAAAAAGCTATCAACTGCGCAGAAACTGACACAGTGATTATCGGTTTGCCGAATCATCGTCACGAAGAAGCAGTGATTGCCGCAGCGAAAGCAGGTAAAGCAGTTCTGTGCACTAAACCTCTGGGACGGAACGCCGACGAAGCCAAACGAATGTTGGATGCCGTTGAAAAAGCTGGTGTCTTCAATGGTTACTTGGAAGACTTAGTTTATCCTCCCAAGACGTTGAAAGCAATTCAATCCGTCAAAAACGGAGCCCTAGGGAAAATCTTATGGGTCAGATCTCGCGAAACACATCCTGGACCTCATAGTGACTGGTTCTGGGATATTGAACAAGCTGGAGGTGGGGCGATTGTCGATATGGGATGCCATTGCGTTGAGATCATTCGAAATTTCGTAGGCAAGGGCATCCGGCCTGTTGAAGCGATGTGTTGGGCTGATACACTTGTCCATCCCATTGATGCTGAAGACCACGGAATTGGTCTAATCCGGTTTGAAAATGGTGCTATGGGTCAATTTGAGGTCAGTTGGGCTTTTCGGGGTGGGATGGATCTTCGCGACGAAATTTCTGGTTCGGAAGGAACTATCTGGCTTAATCATTGGCTGAGAACTGGTTACGAGATGTTTACCTCAGTTGGACAGGGCGGCTACGTGGCAGAAAAGGCAGAAGGTGATACAGGCTGGCTTTTTCCTGTTGGTGATGAAGCGGCAGAACTCGGATATACTGATATGTTTAATGAAATGTTCAACTGCTTGGATAACAGCACCAAACCAACGGAAACTTTCTATGACGGTTATGTTGTCAATGCCATGATTGATGCCTGCTACAAGTCTGCCAAGTCAAAGCAATGGGAGCCGATCCAACTAGAGGTTTGGCATGGTGAGGAATCTGTCGAACATCTTAGATCCATAACTGAGATAGATGGAAAGGTTCTATTAAAAACTGAAGTCATGCCAGATGGAAAAACCAAGCAGATCCTCAAAGACCCGGAAACCGATAAAATAATTGAGCAAATACTGTAACGTGGATGACTAACTTATTTGATATCGGCGACCGCCATGAAATTTATCTGAACAGTTTAACCTATTCCAATTCGGCTGTCGGTCGAATTGGCAATATCGTAACTTTCGTGGAAGGTGGTGTCGCAGGCGATACTGTTCTAACTGAAATCACAAAAATTAAGAGGAAAAGTCTCGAAGCCAAGATTATCGAATTTGTTTCGCCATCTCCAGATCGGGTGGATCCTCCCTGTGATTTCTTTCGAGATGGATGTGGTGGATGCCAATGGCAACACACTGATTACGCCACGCAGATTGATGCCAAAAAGCAGATACTAACCGAGAGTCTCAAGCGAATTTCCAAATTAACATATCTACCGGATATTACGCTGCACCCAGCCAATCAAACACTGGGTTATCGAAATTACATTCGTCTAACGGTATCCGAAGTTGAACCGACACTCAAGTTCGGTTTTAAACGGAAAAACACGCATCAACTTGTTCAAATTAACCAATGTAAAATCGCCGATCCACAGATTAATCTTTCATTACCCCAAGTTATTGATCTAATCCGGGATTTCCAGATTTTTTCGGTCAAATCGTTCTCTCTGCGAAGGTCAAAATCCTCTGGTGAAGTCATGTTGATTCTCATCTATCCCAAAAGTAAGAAACCAAACTTAAAAATCCAGACTGAAGACTTAAAAAATTATCCGCAGATCAACTCGGTTTATGTCAAGACAGGTGAACGCGGTTCGCCAAGTTGGGTTGCAGGTAAACACTCAATGACGGAAGTAATTGGAGGTATCAGCTATGAGATTGGTGCTGACTGTTTCTTTCAAACTAACTTTAGCGGATTAGGAACCCTGATTAAAATTGTTGAGCACGGTGTTCAGTTCATCAAACCATTAACAACAATCGACGCGCATTGTGGAGTTGGAACGTTCACGTTGCCGATTGCCAAGTATTCACAACGCATTCTTGGAATTGACTTGCACCGGCATTCGGTGAACTCAGCCATTAAAAACGCCAAACGAAATCAGATCAATAATGTCGAGTTTCAAACCGCAAATCTCGCACAGATTAAGGGTATCAAGGCGGATTTTATTATTCTCAACCCCCCAAGAACCGGGTGCTGGAAAGAGGATTTAGTTGGCATAACCAGAATGCTCCCACCCCACGTTATGTACGTATCGTGCAATCCAACCACGCTGGCGCGCGATTTAGTCAAACTTAAATCAGTTTACAAAATCGCGAATTTGGATTTGGTCGATCTTTTTCCGATGACCTATCATTTTGAAACAATTGCTTGGCTTCAAAAACAATAGTTGGAGTGAAAAATGAGTCGAAAAATAGAAGTTTGGGAAGTAGCAATTTCCATATTCTTGGTTACCGGTTTTTTGATGGCGGATGGACAAGCAGATATAGAGGGAAACACGGATCAACTTCGGTTAAGAGCAGAACTGCAACGCCTTGAAAGTGAATTAAAACGCATCTCCAATCCGGAACAATTAGAGGTTGAAGAAAACTTTCAACAACAAAAAGATACACCTGCGCGTGTCAGAGAAATCCAACAACGGATTGGGAAAATTCAAGGTATTCAGTCACAGCCAGGAAGGAAGGTATCAGTACCAACTAAAGAACAACTCGACAAAATTATTGCCAATTTACGGGTGGAAATCAACAAAGCAAACAAACCGATTGAGAAAGTTGCTGAATTGGCACCAGGTTCGGAAGAATTGCGAATGCTTCGCCGACGTTTAAGTCACAAAAAGCGAGTACTGCACTGGAGAATTTCGCAGCGAAATTGGCTTGAAACCCAAGAGGAGAAAAAACTTCAACAGTTAGATCCTGAAGGAGAAAAGACATCACCATCGTCAGAACAGATTGAAGTTGTTCTTGACGAACTCAGCATTGATCCAACAGAATTCAACCAGTCAGAAGATACGTCATTCCACAACCGCCAACAACTTGAGTTCTTTTCATTAAACTATGTGTCTGCAGATTATGCATTAGATGTAGTTGAACCATTTCTTACCCCTGGAAATATAGCCGTTTCAGTTGATCTTAACACAAATACCCTGATCGTAAGAGACGTACCGAAAGTGCTAATTGATATTGACCAGATAATAGCCCATATTGACATTAATACCGATAAACAAAACAAGAGGCAAATACCAGATGATTGATATTTGCCTCTTGCGGTTGAGCAGGATTTTTTCTTTAAAAAAACCCCTTAAAATCCTTCCAAGGAGTAAAATACATTTTCTCTCTAATAACTACGCCTTGTTGTGTTACTGCTTCCACGGAAGCCTGTATTCCGGTTGAAGCCTGTATTTCGGCTATTGGAATTTCCACGGTTATTGGAATTTCCATGACGGGAACGATAATCGCCATTTTGGTTATCCCGAAGAGCCAGTTTCAGTTTACGCTCCCTTTTCAAGGTTATTCTACGTTTTTTCTCACTCGGCTTTTCATAGTAACTTCTCTTTTTGATTTCTTTGACGATTCCAGCCTTAGTACAATTCTTCTTAAAACGACCGAGAGCCTTTTCAATAGGTTCATCTGGATTAACCTTAACTTCTACTTGAACCATGACTTATTTACTCCTTAAACAACAATTATGGATACTCGAATTATATGGAATTTAAATACTAAAGTACATCAGACTTTTCTGCAATTTGCCCTAAAACACGCAAAATTACGGTATAATTGCTAACAAGATGCCAGTCGAATTATATCAACTTGACTAGCCATTATCAATAAAAAATTAGATTATAGAGCTAATAGTAGTGTGATAAGAAAACTTGTTCTCAGATGTTTGGTCCAACTTGAAAGAAGAAATTCACAGATTGCACCTGTAATAGATATGGTTATTCGGCAGAATCAATTAAATAATGTAGACCGAGGACTTCTAACTGAAATTGTATATGGTGCAATTCGTTGGCGAGGGCATCTTGACTGGATAATCCGTCAGTTTGTCAAACCAGACTTTCAACTCGATTTACAGATGAGAAACATACTGCGGATCGGCGTGTATCAATTACTTTATCTTGATAAGATTCCGGCTCACGCTGCAATTAATGAAACAGTTAAACTGGCTAATCAAAAAGGACAAAAATCGAAGAATTTTGTCAATGCTATCTTGCGATCAATTCAGCGATCAACCAACAGTTTGACTCCTCCTCGATTTAAATTAGATCCGATTTCACACATCTCTACGAAACTGTCTTATCCTGGGTGGTTAGTTAAAAAATGGATCAGGCAGTCTAATCCTGAGTGGACGCTGAAATTCTGTCATGCCAGCAACCAAGTCGCCCCTGTATCGATCCGTACCAACACATTACGAACTGACCGAAAAAAACTTGCCAAGTCACTTCAGGAGGATGGTAACCAAGTCGTAGAAAGCCAGATCTCACCCGATGGATTGCTGCTAACCAAGACTAATCCGATCCGTTCACTGAGTGATTTTCAAGCTGGATTGTTTCAGATCCAAGATGAAGCCGCCCAACTTGTTTCCCACTTGCTTGATCCGCAGGAAAAGTCACAAATTGTTGATCTTTGTGCATCTCCAGGTGGAAAGACAACACATCTTGCACAGCTAGTTGGAAATGTTACGAATATCGTCGCAATCGACTTATCGACAAAGAAAATTAAGAGGATTCAGGAAAACTGTAAACGACTCGGTATCACAAATGTCCGCACGCAAGTAGCCAATGCCACAACAGATGAGATCAAGGCTTTGGCTACAGCAGATTCAATTTTGATTGACGCACCCTGTTCAGGCACTGGTACTTTGCGACGTCATCCAGATATTCGTTGGAAAAGAACCGCCAAACAGATAGTAGATCTTGCCAATCTGCAACTTGAAATTCTGATTAAAACAGCAATGCAGATAAAATCTGGTGCAGTCATAATTTACAGTACATGCTCAACTGAAGTTGAAGAAAATCAGGGGGTAATTACTCGGTTTCTTGAAGTATGCCCACAATTTGCTGTTGAACCAGCACACGATTTCCTGCCATTTTTACCAGCTGATGCAATCACATCTGAGGGACATCTGCAAGTATTTCCACACACGCATAAAGTTGACGGGACTTTCGCTGTCAGGTTACGCAAAAATGATTAATCCATTACTGGAAATGAAATCCATTACCAAAGAATTTCCGGGTGTCCGTGCCCTAGATCAAGTGTCATTCGCTGTTGAACACGGTGAAATCCATGCGCTCTGAGGCGAAAATGGGGCGGGAAAATCAACACTCATCAAAATCCTTGGTGGCGTTCATCCGTACGGTACTTATCAAGGAACATTACGAATCGAAAAAAGGGATCAACAGTTCCATTCTGTCCGTGATGCAAAAAAATCGGGCGTAGCAATCATTCATCAGGAATTGACTCTGATTCCCAAGTTGACTGTTGCGGAGAATATCTTCCTCGACAGAGAACAAACCAAACTTGGAATAATTGATCATCATCAACTATATAGCGATACAAACCGACTTCCCAAAGATTTTGCTCTTGGCATACCTATTCAAACTCCCATTGAGCATCTTGGGATTGACCAATAGCAGATGGTTGAGATCATCAAAGTCCTGTCGCAGGATGCACGAGTTTTGGTTCTTGACGAACCGACTGCCGCTTTGACGGAGGCTGAAATCAAAGCCTTACTCCAAATCCTGAATCAACTTCGAGATAAAGGAATTACCTGTATCTATAATCACCCATAAACTGAAAGAAGTATTTGCTATTGCTCTGATAGGGTAACAGTCCTACGTGATGGACAAACTATCAGAACCCTATCAACTGGCAAAGCTAATGAAAGTCAAATTATTCAAATGATGATTGGTCGTAAGCTGGATTACCAAAGGCAGTCGGATGATGAATTGAAAAAAGGACAGACTGACAACACCGCAGACTTGGCCTTACAGGTGAATAACCTGAATGCCTACTACGTTGGTCGTCCCCACCAAACTTATTGTTGAAAAATATTGATTTTAGCCTTCGATACGGTGAAATCCTCGGCATTGCAGGATTGATGGGGGCAGGCAGAACAGAATTAGTCTTATCGATCTGGGGTGCGTACGATGGAAAAGTTAAAGGTCAAATTTTGATCGATGGTATACCAGTTCGGATTAATTCACCACAAGATGCAATATCACGTGGAATAGGATTCGTCAGTGAGGATCGGAAACGATTCGGCCTGATTCTTGACGCTAATCTCGAAACTAATATGACGCTGGCAAGCCTCGATCAGATGACGCAAATGGGTATCATTGATCGTAATCAGGCATTTCATCAAACCAGCCATTATGTCGAATCCATGCAAATTAAGTCCCCTTCGCTTGAAACTGCCGTCAAAAAATTAAGCGGTGGAAATCAACAAAAAATGGTACGGGGAAAATGGCTGATGACACAACCGAAAATTTTATTTCTTGATGAGCCTGTGGCGATTATTATAACCTCATCAGATGTTACCTGAGATTCTGGGAGTAAGTAGCAGGATTATCGTCCTTCATGAAGGCGAAATTACTGGCCAATTTACAAACCAGGAAGTGATACAGGAAGATATTCTCCAATGTGCTTCCGGAAGACATTGACAAAAGCGTATACTCTCGTTATTATAACTCAATAAAGACAAGCTATTCCTAAGGAAGTTTAATGCCTCTAATTGAACCTGACGGTGGGGAATTGATTAATCTCATCGTTCCAGAAAATCAAAGATCCGAAAAAAAATCGGAAGCTGAGTCATTGCCAAAAATGGTCATCAACGAATATCATTTGCAATGGATCCACATATTAAGTGAAGGGTGGGCAAATCCACTTACCGGATTTATGCGTGAGAATCAGTTTTTACAAACAATCCATTTTAATACCATACGGCAACCAGATGGCACGCTCGTTAATCAATCCGTTCCGATTACGCTCGATATCTCAGATCAGGATTGCGATCGTCTGCAAAACGCCGACGCAATTACACTGGCAAAATCAAATGATGAGCCTGTGGCGATTTTACGAGATCCGGAGTTTTATACCAACCCGAAAGAAGAATACGCTGCCCGAACGATTGGATTTACGCATGTCGGCCACCCAACGGTCGA
Source organism: Candidatus Poribacteria bacterium (assembly GCA_012963885.1). Taxonomy (GTDB): domain Bacteria; phylum Poribacteria; class WGA-4E; order WGA-4E; family UBA9662; genus UBA9662. The sequence goes on from DTUY01000189.1 coordinate 60,199, forward strand.
ACGAATTATGAAAATGAGTACGCAGTTGGTTGGTGGGGATCTCGAGGTCCTCAGACCAATCGTCTATAACGATGGGCTTGATCACTATCGTCTGTCACCCGCTGAATTACGTGCAGAATTCGAAAAGCGTGGTGCAGACGCGGTTTATGCTTTTCAACTCCGAAATCCGGTTCATAATGGCCATGCTTTACTAATGAACGAAACAAAAGAGCAACTAAAAACACAAGGATACAAAAACCCTGTGCTTCTGTTGCATCCGCTTGGAGGATGGACGAAAGAAGACGATGTTCCTCTAGATGTCAGGATGCGTCAACATGGTGCAGTACTTGAAGATGGGATATTGGATCCGATCTCAACAGTTGTTTCCATTTTTCCCAGCCCCATGCTTTACGGTGGGCCGACAGAAGTTCAGTGGCACGCCAAAGCCCGAATCAATGCCGGGGTGAGTCACTACATCGTTGGGCGTGATCCCGCGGGGATAACGCATCCGGAGACGGGTGAACCTGTCTACGACCCGTTTCACGGCATGAAAGTCCTGCAGATGGCTATCGGTCTGGAAAAACTGGAAATCATCGAGTTCAAATTTGCCGCTTATGACAAGGTTTCCGGCAAGATGGGATTCTTTGACCCTAGCCGAGCTGACGATTTTCTGATGATTTCTGGTTCACAAATGCGGGAATACGCACGAAACAAAGAGACACCTCCAGATGGATTCATGGGTAAAAAGGCTTGGCAGGTTATTGCAGAATACTATGCCTCAATCAATTAGTATTCCAGCTACCAAACCCTTAAATGCAATTATTAGGTTGGTATTTCGACCACCTGTACTATCTCAGAAATAAGGGGAAGATTAGATGTCAATCAAGCTGAAAAGCAGTTATACTAACATTAAAAACTGGTTTCGCGGAAATTTGCACACACACACTACAGAAAGTGACGGTTCACGTCCTCCAGAGATAGTCATCGCCGATTACGAATCTCGAGGCTATGATTTCCTTTGCATCTCCGATCACGATATTCTGGTAGATCCAAGTCAATATCAGCAAGATACCTCCATGACACTAATCCCCGCAGTAGAGGTGTCAGCACATGGACCGCACATTCAGCAAGTCAATGCCAATAATCGTGTTGCTCCTGATTCAGATCGGCAAGTTGTGGTGAGAGAGATCATTGCAGACCAGTCAATCTGCATTTTGAATCATCCTAATTGGGGAAGACAATACAACCATTTCCCACATGATTTAATGGAATCATTAGATGGATATCACGGTATCGAAATCTATAATGGTGTCATCCAACGATTGCACGGGTCAGCGCTAGCCACGGATCGATGGGATCGTCTACTTTCTGATGGACATCGGCTTTGGGGGTATGGCAATGATGACTCCCACCAACCGGGAGATGTCGAAATCGCATGGAACATTGTACAAGCTAAAGATTGTACAGTTGACCAAATTGATGCTGGGTTGCGTAACGGCAGTTTTTACGCTTCAACTGGTGTTACTATCAGTTCAATAGAAACTAGTGGTACAACGATCCATGTCAAAACCAAAGACGCTCAGAGAGTTTGCTTCGTCAGTAAACTAGGAGTAATTCAGTCAATCGTTGATGAGGCTGAAGTCAGCTACACTTTGCCAGAAGACCCAAACCAAGCACTTAGCTTGAGCTATATCCGTGCGGAATGCTATGGATCAGGAGGAAGTGTGGCTTGGACCCAACCAATCTTCATCGAGGAAAATGCATAAATCTATACAACGCATCGCGGATTGTTGTATTGGACGATTTGACACTGTAGTATTAAAATGACATAATACTAAAGTTTTAGTATTATAATCTTAGTTCAGATTTCCAAGTTTAATTCTGTAAAGATTAATTGACTTGCTATCGATAGAGAACAGCCCTCAATCTTCACATTTTGAGCACATACAATTTCCCTGATTCATAACCGAGGAATCCGATAAAAGAAACCTCGTCTTTACCAATCTAAGGAAACTGGAGAAATGACAGGAAGATCTCGATTTAGGTTTGCCATCCTATTTTTTATTTCTATTGTTCTAACTTCGTATTATGATGCTGAGGCCTTTATCCAGAAGGAATATTCACTTCAGGAGGTATTGAGCGAATGTTCCAATGTCCTTTTTGGCACAGTCACTGAAGTCGACCAAAAGCGGATGATGGCAAAGGTGAAACCGGAGGAAAACTTAAAGGGAGAAACCAAGTTTAGCCAGATTAAAATTAACATCGGTGTTGGACAAGGGAACTTCCCTCAACAACTAATTCGGAAGTTTAAGGTTGGAGAACCGATTATCATCTTTTATAAAGACGAAGGTGGCCGGATCGCAAGTGTTGGTCATATTGGTGGAATTTGGTTTCAGATCTTTGCGCCTAAGCGTTCTGACAGAAATAAGATCTGGTGGAATTTTACGCACATTGAAATTTATATGCACCGTACTTACAAAGGTTCAACAGTTGATTTCCAAAGTCATCTGCGCCAAGTTTTTGCCGGGAAAATTAAACCCAAAGGGAAAAAAGGATCTCAATCTTATAATCTAGCGGACGCTCCAACAGGAGCCATACGTGTTATGGTACTCAATGGTGCTCGTTACGATGTTGAGTTCTCAACCTTAACTGATTTTGATCAAGCCAACAATCACAAAGTTGTTTACCAGCAGACGGAAGACCGTGATCTACCCGGTATCGAAAAAGCAGACATCTTGTGGATTGGTCAAGGAGTGATTAGTAACGACAAGTACTTTTTAACCTCCAAGCAAGAGAAGAAGATTAAAGCTTTTGTCAAAAGTGGCGGTGTGGCAATCGTGTCTAGCCAAGACAGCGATGATGAACGTCCATGCGAGGTTGGTTGGATATCTGAGCCAATAAAAGGAATTGAAAGTATGGGGCGAAGTGACTTCAAAGCGACCGAACACGCTGGATCTCTTTTCGATACTCCTAACCGGATAAGATCAGGGGAGGTTTTTTTGGACGATACTTGGTCAGACTGGAGCAGTAAATATATCATGTTGGCAACGACAAATTCAGGCAAAAATGTTGCTGTGGCTATGCTCAAACATGGACGTGGAATATATCTATTAACTGGTTTTCAAAATGAAACAACTGCAAATGTATTTGTTAATCGATTAATGATTGAGAATCTTATACACTTTGCCGCTAATTGGCTTAAGGGATGAACCTAACGGGAAAAACTCTGATGAAAAAGGTTTTGATGTTTACAGCGCTTAGTATTATGCTTGTCAGCCTAGCGGTACCTGCACAGGCAGTTATTCCCGCATTGGTCGGCCCGTTAGCAGCACTAATTAGTGTCTTGCCACAGATCCTTGCTTTTGTCGGCATAGGCATGCTAGCGATATTAAAACCCGGAACCTACCGCGCATTACTCACTATTGCTTGGCAGCATAAAATCATCACAACAATTATACTCTTAAGTGTCACAATCAGTAGTGGATTCTTTATTTATCAGGCTGTATCGCCAAATGTAAATATAATAGCAACTACATCGAAAGATCTACAATTGAGTAGTATCAGCCAATCATGGGCAACCTTCCGTGGTGGAATCCACCGCACGGGGCACCAGGCTAATCATCTCGGTCCGACTGACGCAAATTTACTATGGGCATTTATAGATCGCGAAGCGGCGGTAATGGATTTTTCATCCTCTCCAGCGGTCGTTGGTAACCGCTTATATATTGGTGCTGGCCGTGGTTCGCTCTTTCGCACAGATGGGTTGGTCTATTGCCTTGATGTGAAGACGGGTAATGTGATTTGGAAATCGAAGTCCCCCCAACAAATTTTCTCATCGCCGGCAATTGTAGGAGGGCGGGTTTACATTGGAGAAGGATTGCATTACGACGTTGACTCCAGCCTGCGTTGTTTGGATGCAAACACGGGGCAGGAAATTTGGAATTTTCAAACGGCAAGTCATGTTGAATCCAGCCCATGTATCGATCGAGGTCGCGTGTATTTTGGGGCTGGAGACGATGGTGTCTACTGCCTTGACGCACTAGAAGGCAAAGAAATATGGCACTATACCAATCTGCATGTCGACATTTCGCCAATTGTAGTGGATGGAAAACTCTATTTTGGTACCGGCTACGGTCAACCAAAAATCTACGCTGTTTCCGCTGAAAATGGTTCCGATATCTGGGTAAAATCAGTTGATCTACCCGTCTGGGGAAGTCCAACGATTAGTGGAGAATTAATCTATTTTGGTCTTGGTAACGGCAATTTTGTTGACAGTCACCAAGTCCCCACCGGAGGAGTAGTTGCACTCAATCTCAAAACGGGGGAAGAGGTTTGGTCGTTCCAAACAGAAGATGCTGTTTTAACGGCGATATCCTTTCTGAAGGATTACGTCTATTTTGGGTGTCGGGACGGATACGTTTACGCGCTTGATGCAAAGACTGGCGACATCTTTTGGAAGTCTTCTATCGATACACCCATTGTTTCTTCACCGGCAGTTACAAAGGATTCAATCTATTTTGGAGGGACGAATGGTGTAATTTATTGCCTTGAAGCAGAAACCGGTGACATGAATTGGTGGTATAATACCGATGATATTTCAAGCGAAATCAAAATCTACTCATCACCAGCCGTGGCAAATGGGAAATTGTATATAGGATCATCAAACCGATATCTTTTCTGCTTAGGTGACACTACTCCAACCAATTAGGTTAAGAATTACCTATGTATCATCTTCTTTATTTCAGAATAACGAGAATTTGATTGCACTGGGTTCCTGTACCAACCCCTTTTTTCGCCAAGGATCCGAAGCGAAAAAAGCCTTCAACTCCAAAAAGAAGGCTTTTTCAGATTTCCTGCTTTTTAGAAGAGTAGGCATAAACTGTAAGCAGAAATCCAAATTCGTAGATGAAATCCTGATTGTATAGGAAGAAACAATTTAGGACCGCTTTACAGAATACGATAATTATGTCATTAGAAACAGTCGCAATTCTAAGTCCAGGAGACATGGGACACATGGTGGGACGTGTCCTTGCCGAACATGGATTACGTGTTATTACCTGTTTAACGGGAAGAAGCCAGCGGACAAGAGTACTGGCCGAAGATGCTGGAATATTGGATGTATCAACGCTTCAAACTTTGGTTAGTGAAGCCGACATCATTTTATCCATTCTAGTACCTGCGCAAGCAACAAGCATAGCAGAAATGGTATCAGAAGCTATAATAGAGACACAAGCAAAAGTACTATATGTTGACTGCAATGCCATATCACCCAAAACGACTCGTAGGATATCGGAAACTATCACAAATGCCGGTGGAAATTACCTTGATGGTTCTATTATTGGTCCACCCCCCAGATCTAAGGGGTTAACACGTTTCTACGTTTCTGGTCCAGAGGTAGATCTATTTAGCAAACTCAACCAATTCGGGTTGGATATTTGTCCCTTGGGCGATAAGATTGGGAAAGCTTCAGCAATAAAAATGTGTTATGCCGCTTTGACGAAGGGATTGTCCGCACTTTGTATTGAGTTGTTGACTGCATCAAAACTCTTGGAAGTATCGGAACCATTAGCGAGTGAGTTTCAATTAAGCCAACCCTCCTTATACGAGCGAATGGAGCGGACCATACCCGGATTGCCATCAAAATCCAGACGTTGGGTTGGTGAGATGAAAGAGATATCGGCAACTTTCGCCGAGGTTGGACTCACGCCGAAGATCCTGGACGGCGCGGCGGATATGTTTCAATTTGTCGGTGACACTCGGTTAGCGAATCTGCACCCCGAAGATCAGAATTCGTTTTCTGTTATGAAAGAGGTAATTGCTATTCTCTCCGAGCATCTTGAAACTTAAATAGCCAAAGTGCAGACTCAAGTTGCCTCTTCGCATTTTTCAGCAACCCATTCGACTAACAGATTTGCGGAGATAAGTAACTGCCAAGATCCAAGTTAGGCTTCATTCAAAAACCACTGTGCGATTACCATGTACTAGAACCTCCCGTTTAAGATGGTACCATATCGCTCGTGCCAGAACGACCTTTTCTAAGTCACGTCCCTTTCTAATCAAATCCGTCACCGTATCTTTATGACTGATATTGACAATATCTTGTTCAATAATTGGTCCAGCATCTAGGTCAGAAGTCACATAATGGCTAGTAGCACCAATGATCTTAACACTGCGTTCGTAAGCAGAATGATACAGCTGAGCACCAGGAAAGGTGGGAAGAAAAGAATGGTGAATATTGATAATTTGATTAGGATAGTGTTCAACAAACTCACTAGTCATTATTTGCATGTAGCGAGCAAGGACAATAGATTCGATACCATATTCTTTCAAAAGTGCCAACTACTTCTGTTCCTGAGAACGTTTGTTGGTTTGCGTGATAGAAAAGACATAGTAATCAATACCAAATCCCCTCGCCACTGACTCTAAATCCGAGTGATTGCTAATAATCAAAGGTATTTCAACATCCCATTCCTTGGCTTGGTATCGGGATAAGATATCATACAAGCAGTGTGATAGCTTTGAGACAAAGACAGCAATGCGAGGTATTTCATCGGAAAAATACAGTTTCCACTGCATTCCAAATTTCTCCGCAATTTCGACTTGAAAACAAACTCCAAGTTCTTCTACAGGGAGATTAGTGTTTTCCAAATCCCATTCAGCTCGCATGAAAAATATTTGCTTTTGAGAATCAACGTGCTGATCAAGGCGAATGATATTACCATTACTTTATATAAATGAATTCAGTTATCGATGCGATTAACCCCTTTCTGTCGGTGCAATGTACCAGCAAAATTGCAGAACGAATCCGATTTTGTGTTTTACTCTTGTGGTTCATGGATTGATGTATTCTATTCGTGATATTTTGCATTTATCTATTATCATGTAAGTTCGACTAAGAAACTAAATGACAACCGCAGGTAGATCAGCCAAACCCTTGACTCGGGGATTCAATCAGGGTTTCTTCTCTTGGTAAGAGGAGGCAATCAAAGCTGAAATGACATTTAGTAGAAAGTTAATCTCCCTACCATGCCTGGTATGCTCAAATCTGACAGAAGAGTGGCATGATAGACATCAGGGATATCCTTTCTGTTTTTCAACTGAGTGATTCACAGGATGATAGCAGAAAGAGCTCCTGCTCCACTAGAACTCACGTTAATTATTTCAGTTTGGTTAATAAAACGAAAACGCATATGGTACATGCTAAGTTACATTGAGGCAATTTTGAAACCAGCTTTAGTCATTCCTAACGATAACAGTTTTCGTTTCAACCATAATTAGGTATACATTACTCACCACGAGAATGCCCTTGTTATCTCGACCATCCCACCAAAAAACATGATTTCCGCTAAAGAGATTTTTCCCTTCAAAGCTGCGTCGCAAGCGGCCAGCAATATTGTAAATCCCAATTGTTACGTCGCCGGGTTCATTTAATCGGAAAGAGATTGCTGTTTCTTCGCCTCGATTAGGCGAAAACAGCCGTGGTTGTGAGTTCAATCCAGCTATGGAATTTTCAGCGTATTCATCAGTGGAATTTGCCAATTACAAGACTGCATATTGACCGAGTTTTGTGATAGTTGTCGATATGGTCCGCTCTTGGTGATTCAGTGTTCCACCGATTAATCTCCAGGAACTTGAAAGTGATCCATCATCACGGTTATTCTATCTACAAACACCAATTTTCTCGTTTTTACCGTCGACCATAAATTCAATTGCTGCCAGCTTGCGTGGGTTAAGTTTGAGATCCCATGGTGCAAACTCATAACCATGAGTCGTAGGATTAATAGTTACGATGGTTTGTTCGGTCAAGCAGTGCGGTGGAAAAATAATCCTTGCTCGACCATCTAAGCTCTCGACACGCTCAATACGCTGATTATCGACATAATTGTTAAAGGACACCTGAATTTGGTGATTACTGGTTTGATCTGCCCGATCTTCTACAGTTAAACGAAGTGTATATTCACCAATGAGATTTGGGGAATTCCATTCTGCCAGGGTTCCCTCTACCACTGCTTCAAGAAATCCTATTTTTGAGATCGAATACCAAAGAACGGGTGACTTACCGGTTCCATACTCAATGATGTACCTTTTAAAATTAGGGTCGTATGCAGATCCAGTAATGCTGATATTTCGTGGAACCTGTTGCCCGGAGCTCGGAGAGGTAATACTCGCTTTTGGTGGTGTGCCATCAACAATGATCCTAACCTGATCTTGTGAAAATTGGCCAGATTTGTCGAATACTGTAAGCCGAATTTCGTACGTCCCGTCATTCAGTGAGGACAATTTCCAATTGGCCAAGAGCCCTCTTCTTTTAGTTCATTCGGTCGAGTAACGGCGATCGGGTGCCACTGACTTGTTGAGCCTATAGAGCGAAAGTCAAGCATGTACCGATCGAAGTTCTCATCTGCAGCGATTCCGTAAATTTGTACCGAACGGTTAGCATATGTATTAGACTCTGGCCTAGTCAAGGTCGCAATAGCTCTCTTATCATCGAGAACTATTTCAATAGGCGGTATTGTCTGAGTAAAATTACCTGCTTGATCAACAGCAATTACACGTATCTGGTATCGACCAGCTATAAGCTGAACGGCATTCCAATACCCTAACTTACCGGAGACAATCGGCACGGAAGATCTTGAGATCTCAATCCACGCGTCATCAGGACCTAAGTGTTCGAGAACATAGTTGTCGAAATTTGGGTCATTTATTGTTCCGATGATTGGGATGATATCAGTTCGTAAAACATCACCTGTTTTAGGAGAATCAATAACAACCGTCGGAGCAGCATTATCCAATGAAATTTCAATTTCGCTTTTAGATCTATATTCGTTATGATCGATCGCGGTCAATCGTACAAGATACTTACCATCATCGATTTCAGAGGTATTCCAGCGGAAGATCTCTTCGTTGTTGAATTGGAGTTGAGACTGGTAAATCAACTGCCAATCTATGTTTCCTATCGCCGGACGAAATTCAACGGAAGCACTCTTCAACCCTTTTTCCTGATTTGAACGCATTTTCGCTGTACCATAGATTGCGATCTCACCACGAACAGGTCGATCTATATCGCGCAGTTGTACAATCGGAAGTGCTGAATCATTTTTTAACCTAATTGAGATTGCCTGCGATATTCCTATATTTCCAGCCTGATCTATAGCTTTGACACGTAAAGAAGAATAACCATCAATCTGTGAGGTATCCCAATTCAAACGCTGGGCAACAGCCAACGAGCTGTCAATTGGAAATTCCCCAACTGTTTGCTATTCTTTTCTAATACGCCCATATTCTAATACATAATGTGTAAGATGTTTGTCCTCTAACGAAACCTCAACTTCAACGCTACCAGATATGACAGCTCCTTGCAAAGGTCGAATTATTTTCACCTCGGGTTCGGTGTTATCAACTTCAATGGCCAAGATCATTTCACTTTTGTGTTGGCGGTCATAGGAACCATTTATTTGGTCAAATGAAACAAGTTGTATCTGGTATCGACCATCATTGACGGCAAAGGTATTCCATCTATACAGTAAATTATTCTCAACGCTATCTTTTCTGCCAAAAACAATATCAGTATCATGCATGAATGCGGATCTCATAATGGGAAAAATCTGTTGAGTCATTTGATGTTCCCTTGATATCGAAAACACCGTTAATCACTTGATGCCGACTAGGTTGTGATATTTGTGAAATCGGAATTAATGAATCAACGACAAAATCAGATTTAGCTCCAATCTGATCGATGTTTCCTTCCTGATCTATGGCTTGGACAACAAACCAATGTTGTCCTTCCGCAAGCCTCACTAAAAAGCTCGATTGTCAAAACCGTTGTCGTCCGTCAACTTAAAATTACTGTTGTTAATTTGAAACTGGTAGCGAAAATTTGAACTACTGGCATCATCCACCACCTTCAAATTTAAAGCTTACACTTGTTTCACCAACAATCTCGCCATTCATTGGTCCACTGATAATGCGTGTAGTTGGCGATATGGCCTCCTGCTTGAATCGGCTCAAATTCCCATCATCAAAGCTGCCGAACCAAAAACTCCCATCCAGTGATGCTGTAATGGCAGAGATGTTATTGCTATTAAGCCCGTCACTAACTGTCAGTGTTCGAAAAAATCGTCCATTTTGAAAGATACTTACGCCATCGTTTGTACCGACCCAAACCCGATTTTCCTCGTCAACATATAATGTCTGAACATGATTATCAATTAAGCCGTTGGCTATGGTGAGTCGGAGCTTTGGTGTTTTTTGCCTTGATTCCAAAATATGAATTCCATTGTCTGAACCAACCCAGATGTCTCCATCCCTTGTATTAATTATGGTTGAAATTCGTCCCATTTTTTGACCAGATATTTCCTCTAATTCTCCTGTGTCCTGATTATAAATCCAGAGATGACTGGCTACAGTTTCATTACCGGCCGTCGCCAAGTAAATCCAACCTGAAGGATCAGCAAATAGTCGGGTGATCGTACGGTTAATCGCCTTGAAAATGTTAGCCTGCTGGTGAAAAATTGTGCCATCGTATCGAATCAGGTCAGGCAAAAAACCAATTGGATCATCCGGTAGTAGAACTCCAGTGCTGATCCAGATGTTGCCATCACCATCCTGCCCAATAGTCTGAATATGGCTATTGGGCAATCCATCGTTCAAGCCGAACGTGAGATGATTCGTACCGTTAAAATGACTTAAGAAGTTGGGGGTTGTATTATGTATCAACCAGAGATCAGAATCCCCATCCTCGTAGATGATATGTGTTTCCTTGTTTAAAGCTATTTGCCATGATTGCCCATCAAATCGGTTGACACCGAATGATGTCCCAACCCATATCTCACCATTTTTGCGTTGAATCATAGTATGTATTCTGTTAGCCAGTAGTCCGTTTTCTGTTGTGTAGTGATCAATCCAGTCGATCCGACTTAGATCTAGAACACCTTGGTGAATCCCTGTAT
>DTUY01000190.1 GCA_012963885.1 Candidatus Poribacteria bacterium
TGTTGATTTGTTGGTTGAGTTTGAAGCACCTGACCTACAGCCTGCCAAGAGGTTTTTTTGGTTTGCGGCACCGCCTGGAGGATAGTCTGGGCTGCAAGGTGGACCTGCTGACTATCAATGGACTCAGAAATCCCTATTTCCGGCATAGCGTAATCTAAGGAAAGGGTGAATATCTATGAAGGATGATGTTCTCAAGCATCTCCACGACATCATAGAAGCAGCTCGATTGGTAGCCCGTTTTGTAGGTGACAAGATGTTTGACGATTATATGGACGATGAATTGCTCCGTAGTGGCGTTGAGCGAAAGTTCTAGATTATTGGAAAAGCACTAATATAGAATCAGGAAACACGATCCCATCACACTTAAAAAAATAAGGAACCATCGCAACATCATGTCATTTCGAAACATCCTGGCGCATGGTTACGACAGCATCGATGACAGGATCGTGTGGGAAATCATCGAAGAAGACTTAGACAAATTGCGGTTAGACATCGAGAAATTGATGGCAGATCGAATCCGACCAAGCAGGCTGTAGAACCGTTCAGCGGTTTGGCCATGATCCAAGCCAATTCAAAGGCCAGACCTCCCAAGTGGCGACAGAAATCGAACAGTTATCAACGTATTATGATGAACGTAAATCGGATTGAATGATTAATTAGGAGTGTTTGCCATGCGCCCATCTTCGGCACTTCAAACTTACAGAGAGCAGATCAGAACGATTGTCTTAAATCATCGAGCAACTAATGCAAGAGTATTTGGTTCTGTTCTACGGGGAGAGGACACGGACATAAGTGATTTAGATTTGCTTGTTGACCCAACGCCTGATACTTCAATGATGGATATTGGTGCCATCAGGCATGAGTTGAAAATCCTTCTTGGCTTGAATGTTGATGTGCTGACACCAAGAGCCTTGCCAGACTCGTTCCGTGACCAAGTGCTAAAAGAGGCAGTTCCTTTATGAACCGAGATAAACAAAGGTTGCTTGATTACCTTAACCACATTCTTGAATCCATCGCTCGTATTGAGCGTTACGTCGAAGGCTTTGATCATGTCTCATTCCTCAACAACGAGCTGATTCAGGATGCAGTGATCCGCAATATGGAAATCATTGGGGAAGCCAGCCGAAATGTGGAGCGATACTACCCTGACTTTGCCAATCAACATTCCGATGTTCCTTTCTCTATAGCCTATGAAATGCGTAACGCACTGGCTCACGGTTATTTCAAAGTTGATTTTGAAGTGGTCTGGAAAACCATAGAACGCGATTTACCAGAGTTAGAAAATAGTCTTGAGCGATTAGTTAAGAAGTTAGTCGAAAGTAAATAAAACAGATAGTGATGCCCCTCATAAGATATGTGGAAAGTGCCAGCATTTGGGTGCAAGTAGGGATGAAACCCCGCATGCTGAAGAGCAAACATCAGAAATGGGATCTTGGGTGGAAATGATGAAGTTGACAGTTGACTAAAAAGAAAACCATTATGTTGCTCTAGCTAATTGGCTTAATAATCGTTTGGGAGAGCTCCGATATGCCGTTTTTGGACCGGATTCCCAAATACATGCCATTTCTGACAGTAAACGTTGATGTATTTCCCTACACAAACTGAAATCAATCAGATGCGCCAAACAGGGAATCATTTCATTATGCATGTTCTACAAGAAGGAATTGTCCTTTTCAAGTGGGAGGAGGAAATAACCTCTCCATTTTCCTGAGCCACTCTCCATGTTTTGGGGAAGTTGTCCACCTGTCAGCTTGGCTAGCAAGCACCCTCAGTAGAACACCAGCAGGTTCTATTCCAATGTTCATGGCACAAAACTAAGGTGAGAGAGAAGAGTGTCTTACCTCGATCACAATTGGGATCCATGGTGACCCCGACTGTCCGCCGAATGTGAGCAACTGTGCCAACTATCCTTCAATTGTTAGTGTATGGTACCATATTCGAGGGGATTTGAGAGGATTGGTCTTACAAGGAGCAGAACGCGTGTGTTTGCGCCATGTTCCT
>DTUY01000191.1 GCA_012963885.1 Candidatus Poribacteria bacterium
CAGCTGGGATATTGGATAGCACCTCATTCAACCTTCCTGATTCTTCGTACATCACGCCGTCAGCGTTGCGTGGTTCGGTGATGCCATCGGTCATCAACAACAACAGATCTCCCGATTCCAAATCTACCACGGTTGATTTATACGGAATGGTGGGGATCATTCCTAATGCTAACCCTTTAGCCTTAACAGGTTCAACAGTACCATTACGAATTAATAAAGGATAGGCGTGCTGACCTGCGTTAGCAAGTGTCATTTGCTTCTTGGCGTGGTCAAATTGAGCCAAGACCATAGTCACATTCATATCCTGTTCCATACTTTGGCATAAGGCCTTGTTTATACTTGACATGACTGAGGATGTATTGTTTTCTTGCTCAGCGTAAATGCGCAGGATCCCACTAGCCATAACCGCGTTCATAGCACCTCGCAACCCCTTACCACTGACATCGCCTACTGCTATGCTGATTTGCCGATTATCTTCACTAATCAGGTAATCAAAGAAATCACCGCCCACTTCTTTGGTGGCAACACTACTACCTGTTATTTGCAGCCCTTCAATCTCCGGCGCGGATTTAGGTAGAAGCGACATTTGCATCTGGGTAGCATCTTGAAGTTCCTGCTCCATTTCTTTATTCGCTGTGACATCGGTACCATAAATGTTGATGAAATCAAATTCAGGTACGGCAACCACATGAAAAGCATAAGTTTTATTACCCACCTCCATTTCCAAAGGTAAACTTGAGGCAAGCTTTGATTGATCAACTACAGACGATGGAACATTATCACCAATGTCGATTTTCCATTCCTCTTTGATATATTGGCCTGCACTATTGGTGTATAACAATTTGCCATCCATGGTGATCTTCAATACTGGATTCGGATTCTGATCTGGAAATTTGGTGATGGCTTTCATGGCTGTGACATCGGTACCATAAATGTTGATGAAATCAAATTCAGGTACGGCAACCACATGAAAAGCATAAGTTTTATTACCCACCTCCATTTCCAAAGGTAAACTTGAGGCAAGCTTTGATTGATCAACTACAGACGATGGAACATTATCACCAATGTCGATTTTCCATTCCTCTTTGATATATTGGCCTGCACTATTGGTGTATAACAATTTGCCATCCATGGTGATCTTCAATACTGGATTCGGATTCTGATCTGGAAATTTAAGCTGAGCCTGAAGTTGATTTTTGAGTTCATTTATTGATTGTGGTTCATGACTCATATAACATTCTCTCAATAAATCCTTCTTGGTTTTATTTATTGTTGAAAATTGTGTAAATATGTATGCAATAATTATAATCAAAGATTGAAATAGAAAAAAGTGGATTTGATTAAATACTTCACCCTTGCAACTTCCCCGAGCATTGTCAGACGAGCAATTAAGTATTCAATTGTAGTTGGCACAATTTTAATTTCCATTAATCATGGTGACTCGCTATTGAAAGCTGATGTAGATAAATTAAAAGTAATTAAGATCATCTTAACTTATTCCGTACCATATATCGTCTCTACACTTTCAAGCGTCCAAGCTATAATATTTAGTGAATCAAAAACAGAATAGAACAATATATCAATCGAGTAATTTAGAAGCACAAAAAATCCAAGTACCAGAAATAGAGGAAAACAAAACTAACTTAAACACTTGGCAAGACGAAGGAGTGTGTGATGCCTTTCATTCTAACTGGAAGCAGATCAGATGCTATTGTATAAAATTAAATACAGCCTAGCTGCTTCAAGACTTTGTCAGTAATATGGGGCGCTGGCTTGCTCGAGGGATAAACCGTCTACGAGTTAACCAGACAAACACACAATAACAACAGACGAGGCGACTAGAAACCATTCCGCCTATCTCAGCTATACCCTTTTTCATGGTGGAATGTAGTGCTACGCTATTTGGGGGACTGATCTTTTGCGCTGGAAAATTATCCGACGTAATGTATGTATCGCCGTGGGCATCAAATTGGGGCAAGTGGCCCAGGTTCGATTGGGCAAGTGTAGTTTATTTTTTGGATTGGCCTTAAGGCAAAGGCACGGCTTTGGAATCTTCAGTTTGGATGCTCCAATCGGCTAAACGCAGTTGCAGGTCGGTTAGAACGTCTGTGTGTTGGGGATCATCAATCACATTTTTCAACTCCCAGGAATCATTAACCAGATCATATAGCTCGTCCCGGTCACCCATGGGATCATGAACGTATTTCCACTGCTGGGTACGAACCATTTTCCGTCGCCCTTCGGCCTCCCGCCATTGTAGGGAGTCCATAATGGCTTTACGACCATAAGGTTGAGATAATTGAGCCAGGTTATTTAAGTGGAAAGCTGGCCCGCCAGCCCCATATTCAGAGAAGGCGACAGGACGAGGGGTAGCCTTAGTGATAGTGGGTAAAGGATCTCCCTGCATATCGTGGGGGATATTTAGCCCTTGTAAATGAAACAAAGTGGGGACAATATCAATCAGATTGACCATGCTTCCATCTCGCTGACCGGCCGGGATATGGCCCGGCCAGGAGACAATCAGGGGAACACGGGTCAAGCAATCGTAGAAAACACCTCCTTTGCCCTGCATTTGATGTTCACCCGCAAAATCACCATGATCGGAACAGAAAACGACGATAGTCTTTTCACGCAGGCCCAAACGCTCCAGCGCATCCAAAATTTGCCCTAACCCATCATCAATAAAGCGCACCATGCCATAATAGGCGGCCAGCACGCCATATACTTGCGCCAAAGGGATATCGCCATTATCAAAACCCAATATCTGGTGCACCACTCGATTACGTTCGGGAGCGTGATCATCAAATTCATTATCACGCCAGGGGGGCAGCTCTATTTTATCCGGAGGGAACATAGCCACATACTCCTCCGGAGCTTCATACGGGGCATGGGGGTCGGGAAAAGAGACCCAT
The DNA here is from genome assembly GCA_012963885.1 of Candidatus Poribacteria bacterium. GTDB lineage: Bacteria > Poribacteria > WGA-4E > WGA-4E > UBA9662 > UBA9662. The sequence continues at coordinate 2,913 of DTUY01000191.1, forward strand.
AAAGCGAAGGGCTCATGCTGATGTTGCTCCAAAAAATGGGCAGTTTGTCCGGCCACCAGGCCCGTTGAGTAGTCCTTGAGGGGGAAGTCTGAACTGGCGTAGTCAAAATAAGGGTTTTGGGAAGGCATATTGCGTCGTACAGTATGGGCGGCGTGAATATTCTCAAGGGGGCGAAACCAAGCTAGGCCTTTTGTGCCGGGGTCATCTGGTAGCCCCCGATGGCCGATTTCACACCAGGTATCAAAAAAGGCCAAATCAGCGGGTTGAAAACAGTGGTTTTTGCCGATAAGGCCCGTATGATAGCCTGCTTCTTGCCAAAGTTTGAAGGCGTGGTTGGTCTCTGGCGACATCCAGGTTTCATTACGCCGTCCGCCATGGGCGTGAGGGAATTGGGCCGTCCATAAGGAGATGCGGGCCGGCACACATAAGGGATGAGGGGTGAAGGCGTGTTCAAATAGCACACCGTCTTCGGCCAGACGGGCCATAGCGGGCGTTTCACAAAACGTATTCCCGTATAAATGGCTGGCCGTGGCCTTTTGTTGGTCGGTCATAATAACGATGATATTGGGGAAGCCAGACATATTGTGCCTCATAAACTGGGCATAATCCGTATTGCTTAGAAAGGTGATCTATTACAGACTACGCAATACGCACTTCGGAGCCAAACAAGATTACAAATTGTAAAGCAACACCATTAGCATATAAACCATATCGAAAAATTAAAGGACATCCACCTGCTTGGGTTTCATATTTTGCCCACCGCCGTGCAATCCGTAATCACCATTGCCGGGCCAACGCAGCCCATAATGCCTAGTCCGATTTTGTTTATAGCCGGCGTTGTAGTAGTTGCTGGCAGCTAACCAATCCAGTAATTTGAGGTGTAAGTTATTTTTCACGGCTTGATGTTCCGATTTATGCCAGAGATTATAGAGTTCGTGCGGATCGGTTTGCAAGTCGTAAAGTTCGCCCTCTTCTGGTTGACCGATGTAGTAGACCAGTTTGTGGGTCTGATTGCGCATCATAATCTGATAGTTATCTTCACAGAAAACAAACTCACGCGGCTTGATGGCTTCGCCTCGCAAGTAGGACAATAGGGATCGCCCTTCCATATAAGTGGGGATATCAATGCCGACTGCTTCCAGAATGGTTGGCCCAATATCCATCAACGAAACCAGGTCGTGAACTTCGCTTGGTTGCTCGATGGAGCCTGGGTAGCGAATAATCATAGGCACGTGAACGATGGGGTCATACATCAGCCATTTATAAGCCAAATTGTGGTCGCCCAAGAGTTCGCCGTGATCCGAACAGAAGATGAGTAAACTGTCTGCCAACCAACCTCGTTCTTCCAGCGCGGTCAGAACCTTGCCCAGCTCTTCATCCACGGTGGTGATTTTGGCGTGATAATGACGTTTCATCTCGGCAATGTCAGCTTCACTAGCTCCACGTAGATCAATCTGAGACTCATGTTTAGTGGCCGCATGAAATTCCTGATGAGCCTGATGTTGAGGCGGCTTTTCATCCAATTCACCTTCACGCATATAACGTGGGGGCATTAGTTTATCTTTATACCAGTCTAGATGACGCTGGAGCGGATCCCAAGGCTCGTGGGGGCCGGTGAATCCCACTTGCAGAAAAACAGGCTGATCGCCTTTATAGGCCTTTATCCAAGACTCGGCGGAGTTACCAATAAAGACATCACTATGAAAACGTTCTTCATAATGCCAGGGCACGCCTTGATATTTCTTGAGCCAATCCGGATCTGTTTGATTGCGATCGTTAGGGCGTTCCAAGCCATGAAAACTAAGATAACGGCCCCAATCATCGTCAACGCCACCGCTGGCCTGCGTTTTGTTGGTCGGATTTTCAACGATGACCCGTTCGTGAAATCCGCCCGATATATCGCGAGGGCTAAAGTGCATTTTGCCGATATTGACACAACGGTAGCCATGATCGGCCAAATCTTGCACCCAGGTCCGTTGATCGCCCCAATATTGAAAAGTATAGGTCCCAGTAGTATGAGGATACATGCCCGTAAACATCGCCGCCCGTGAGGCAATACAAGTCGCACCGGGGCAATAAGCCTGTCGAAACGAAAGCCCTTCTCGCACCAAGCGATCCTGATGAGGGGTAATGGCATGATCATAACCCCACTCAGCGATGGTATCAAAACGTTGCTGGTCGGTCATAATGAGGATGATATGGGGGTATTTGGGGAGCATAGGAAATTTTCCCTCCGAAAACTGTGCGATAACTGCTAACGCATCTACCAGGTGACAAACTAATTCAAGCTGTAAGTGAAAGTATAGATTCGCCTTTGCTTGAAAGAGGATGGCGGTTCATGTTTGCCATCATCCACAACCAATTTTTGGGCGATTGGGTCAATCGTTGTCCATCTTTCATTACGCCAAAATACTCTTTGACCCGTATCAACCCATTTATCAAGGGGAATCTCTATTGGCAGACATTTTGTTCTAGGCCATTGCTTGGCGAATGGCGGAAAACTCACGCCAAATATCGGTATATGCTTTGTATCCGTTTTCGCTGCATTCAACGTGCCGCAAGCGGGCAATAGCCGCGTAGCGGACATCAGGAGATATATTGGGACCACCCGTGGCCGCAGGTTCCACATCGAAGCCCGCCAGGAGATGTCGGTTTGTCGCCAATCACCCCTTAGGGAGACGGTGCGTTTTAGCAGTAACCCTTTTATCTCCTAAAACTAAATTGCCTTCAGCTAAAGCTTGAACAGGGTTAACTTCTGTTGTCGGCTAAGATGGTATACTTGATCATTTTCACCCACCAATTTGGTATCAGCCAATTTAACCTGAAAAATGTTATCAGACACATGTCGATGAACGATAATATAGCATCCTTAGATCGTAATTTCAAATGGATTACCGGGCCACCCATTCTTCGTGCTGGTTCATCGAAGGACCAACAGTGGTTGTCAGCCAAAGATCCGACTCTGGTCTCATACCAGGACAACTGGCACCTATTTTATACCGTTCGAGGGAAGTCACGCAGCCATGCGATCGCCTACCGTTCCAGTGGCACTTTGAATCGTATCGGAGAAGGGAAAGAGGTTATCCTAACGTGCCACGACGGCTTTTTTTGCGCCCCTCAAGTCTTTTATTTTAGACCGCATGGGCAATGGTATCTAATCTGTCAAGCGGCCAACAACTTGTGGTCGCCGCCGTATCAACCTGCCTTTTCTATCTCGACCGACATCTCCAGCCCTGATGTCTGGACAGAACTGAAGCCACTCGGCGGCAGCAAGCCAGAAAATGCACAGGCGTGGTTGGACTTCTGGGTCATTTGTGATCAAACCAACGCCTATCTGTTCTTCACCTCACTGGATGGCAAAATGTGGCGCGCCAGCACTCCACTCGCAGATTTTCCCCAGGGTTGGTCTCAACCCGTCATTGCCCTGGAAGCTGATATCTTTGAAGCCAGCCATACCTACCGACTTAAAGGTCAAAATATATATCTTACCTTAATTGAAGCCCAACATGGCCACGGTTGGCGATACTACAAAGCCTATGTGGCTGACCAACTGAACGGTAGTTGGCATCCATTGGCGGCTGAAAAGGACTGCTCTTTTGCCACGATGCAGAATGTAACCCAGACAGATGCACGATGGACCGACTCGATCAGTCATGGAGAATTGATTCGAGCCGGTTACGATGAACTGCTGGAGGTTGATGCTGACAATCCCAGATTTATATTCCAGGGCGTAACGGACGCAGAGCGGAAAGGGAAAAATTATGGTGAAATTCCCTGGCGTCTGGGACTGTTGAAGACTATAGGCTGAAGTGGCAGGTCAGCTTGCTTAGTAAGGTTTATCTCCTTGTCTGCCAAGTCTCCGCGGTATCGCCCGCATAATCGTAAACTAGATAACCACAAACAAAACACTCCTACACGCCCCCAAACCTTGCCTCTTAAAGTCCAAAGTGGCATGCCAGCATTCCAGATTAGCCACTTCAAGCTTTAAATGAACGAATTTACTCAAATTAACAATCAATAGTAGTATCTTCCTTCTCGAGATCTTTATGCAGCAACTGATGTTGCAAAACCAGGTGACCGGTCTGTTTCCGCTTACAACCAAGCAATCCATAGGTCAGCAGGAGAGTTTGCAGCACAATTCGTTCCCGTTAGCACAATCTTTCAACAAGCAGTTACTGATCGCCCAGGTTTTCTATAGACGACTATGAATAGCGTACATCCAAATGCGACTGGCCACACTTTGATGGCCATTGAATTTCTTAAGCATACATTGTGGTAGCCAAAGGCCAAATAACCCCATTGAATCGAATCCCCGTGCGTTTGGTGTTTTTGGCTTTTTAGTTATTCATGCCTGTCAACAGGTCAAAATGAGATTTAAATTTGAATCCACTGACTAGCAGAATACCTCTGTTTGTACGTGGCAATAGCGTACATTCTCATCGTATGCTCCTTTGTACTTGATAAAACCAAGGAGCCCATTGGTCCGTTACAACCAGTGAGGCTCTTTTTTGATTCTAAATTTGAATTCATTAGAATATTCTATATGCAACCTCTAAACACCGCCGCTTAATTTCGCTATCTCTTGCTTTGTTCAACAACCCATAAAATCCGTATGGGTATTTCAATTTGTGACCAAGGTGCAAATCCCCCCCGCGCTCCTTCCAGTAGCCTAACTGAAGCGGACGAAGATCGGTTGGCGAATGTTCATCATACTGTTTGTCAGTTTCCTTTGGCCCTATTCGGATACGACGGATATAAAGCCTAAAGCCATTCTGAGCCTGACTAGCCAAACCCGCATATCCTTGTTCACACAAATCCATGAGGGCCTGGCCGTATGTGAGAAGATGGCCGCTCCACCCTTGGCCACGACCTTGAAATCTCTCGGTACATTTGACAAATTCATCAAGAATAAACTCCGCAACGATTGCTTTTTCATCCATGCTTGGCAATTCAAAATCCTCATCCATCGGAACATCTTTTGCGGTAAAGGATTCAATTAAACGGCATATGCCCGTCACACGAGACGTTGTCACAGCCTGGGGCACATCACAAAAAGCTCTCAAGGCGAGTGATGGCAAAATGATATTGTGCCCGGCTTCTCGTAAACCTTCTAT
>DTUY01000192.1 GCA_012963885.1 Candidatus Poribacteria bacterium
TGATACGGTATTGAAAGATTTGCTTGAATCGCGTGGATTGACTGGTATCCAGTCTGCATTGCCTGGTACGACTATGGTTATTCACTTTGAGCAATTGCTAAAAAAAATGCGTCCCTATTTTATCGAGCGCGTTGGAGAGGATGCGGTCAATGGATTGGTGTTTAAAGAAGTCGGCGACGAATATCATGTGTATTACGGTGGGGATCGTGTTGTGGCCGAAAGCAGAGGTGCGGTGGTTCAGTTGATCTTTGGTACGTGGGCAGGGGCTGAAGAGGCAATGCTGGATGCGGGCGGCCGTGCTGGTGAGGTGTTGCGTGTCTGTTTGCCAATCCCTGGGGTTTGGTATGGCGTGAATTATGTTTGATCTTCTGAAAGAACCGATTGGATTGCGTTACCATGATTGAGTTCAAGCAGACCATTGGTCGAGGCACCCGCTTATACGAAGGTAAGGATTATTTCACCATCTACGACTTTGTCAAAATCGGCCACAGGATCCCAATCCGGTAACTGTTGACGGTCAGGATGATAAAATATTAACTGCCTAATTCATTTAATACCACAGGAGGGAATTTGTTTATATGGTTGACTTTGGTATTTAGTGGTTTTACACTCACCTTATAGTAATATATTATAAGATAGCCGTGAAATCGTTAATCCTTCCAATTTAGTCATATCAATACACCTCCTCACTCCGAAGCTAACCCCTTTGCCAATTCCTCACGGATGTTGGTGACCAACACATGTTCAGCGTTTTTCGCAGCAGCAATCTCCAGGGGCCTTGCCTTCTACGAAACCTCACCACAGCCGATGATACCGACACGTAGTTTTTCGTTTGTTAATGACAATAGAAACACAGTTTATGCGTCTGCTGAAATCGATCGACTAGGCATTTCCAGTGCGTAGCTTGTCAAGTACATCACGAACCTTAGCTAGCTGGATGACAACTTCACTGTATTCGTTTTTAGCACTGTGATGTTCAACACTATAATATCCTTCATAGCCAACATTCCACAGATTCTTTAGCTTTTCCATCAAGTCCCCTTCACAGATATTCCAGGCAATGTGTGTGTGCGAAACCCATGATGCCACCAGCCGATCAGCTTCTACAACTTCTTCAGGCGTGCCTGCCCACCCACCGATGTGACATGACACCCCAAATCCCGGATGGTCTACTGCCTCATATACCTGCTTCAGATTTTGCCATGCGCGTTCAGGTCCCCAATGGTTTTCGATGCCAACCAAAAATCCGTGGTCATATGCCCATTGGGCGTACTCCTTGTAGCGCATGACAATGTGATCGAACTCCTCATCTGTCCATGTATCCTCCCGACTCCCGGCATCAACGCGCATAAACTTCGCACCCAGAGTGTCCGCAACTTTCAGGTAAGTCCGGGCATTTTGGTAGTTCCGCTCTCGAACATCAGGTTGTGAATCCCATACATGTGCGTTATCCACGCAGAGATCGGCTAAAACCAGTTCACGTTCATCCAGTTCTTCTTTCACTTTTTTTAGATAATCGGGGTCTGTACTTGGGAAAAAGCCGCTCCAAATATCGGCAGCGGATAGATGATAACGATATTTGCACGTTTCTAGGTATCCGAATAGGTCCATCTTGCCCTCGGCAAGTAAACCTCGAAATGAGTAAGAAAGCACTGAAACATTCATATTTCACCCCTTTTGAGTGTTAGTTGTGAGTATTTTTCGCTGACCTTTCTTTATAGGAAATCAATACAATTCGTCTGTCACAGAACCAAGACTTCGGTCAATCAAATCTTTAATCAGAGCAGGGCTACAACTTGGGCTTCTAATTTTCAAATAAGCTCTAAGGCATCGGTTAGGGATAATATGTTATTTTGATGAACTTGGGAAGTCTCGAATTGGCTTCTATCTGCTAAAATTGTGAAGCTTGGTAAATTACTCCAGTATTATAACCGCAGGTTTATCTCTGTCCTTGCTTCGGTGGATTGATACATTGCCTCAGTGATACGAGCGACG
>DTUY01000193.1:0-1585 GCA_012963885.1 Candidatus Poribacteria bacterium
CTCACGGCACGGCATCCATTCAGCTCCCAGAAGAGACTGTCGTGTCCCGGCCTCTCTCCACCCCGAAAGATAGAAGTCAAACTCTTGCCTTCGACAGGGAGAATGTCGTGACCTGTGTAGTGGGACGGGTAGTCCGCCTCTCCAAGCTCGGAAAATGTGGGGAGAAAGTCAATAACGTGTCCTATTTGGTGGGTGATGGTTCCAGGCTCAATTACATTGGGCCAGCACGCGATAAGAGGTGTGGAGATTCCGCCTTCGTGATCGAAGACTTTGTATTTTCGAAACGGCGTGTTGCTGGCGTTCGCCCACGGAGCGTCAACTGTAGTGTAGGTATCAACACCGCCGGGTTCCTTGTCCGGCGTGTTGTCGATGTGCTCCCCGCAACCCCCATTGTCCGAGAGAAACAGAACTAGGGTATTGTCCTGCTTTCCAAGTTCCCTGATTTTATCCAACACCTTACCGACACCCCAATCCATCCGATCGACCATCGCCGCGTATACGGCCATCTTGCGGTCCCAACGTTCCTTGTCCGTCACCCCTTCCCAGTCGGGACAGATATTGTCTCTTTCCGAAATGCCCCATTTTTCATCAATAAGCCCCATGTTCACCAATCGCTGGTACCGCTGTTTCCTCAGTACATCCCAGCCAGTCATGTAGCGGCCTTGATACCGAGCAATGTCCTGGGGCCACGCCTGCATCGGAAAATGGGGCGCGGCATGGGCCACGTAAAGCAGAAAAGGCCTATCCTCTCGTCCATACTGTTCAAGGAGGTCCAAGGCATGCTGGGTGAAGGCATTGGTTGAGTAGAAGTTGGCATCCTCAGGCGTGTAGGGGAGCATTACTCTGTCGTCGTCACCCCAGTGCCTCATGTCGTTCGGGGCCTTGTGGATTGGCTCCGGTTCACCGGGACGCTTTAACCCGGGATTGAAGTAGTTGCTACATCCGGACAGCAGGCCCCAGTATCGATCGAAGCCGCGGTCAACGGGCTTTTCACCGCTTCCGTGTCCATTGTGCCATTTGCCGACCATCAGCGTGCTATAGCTGGCCGCCTTCAGAACTTCGGCGAAAGTCACGTTATTGCGTCTTCCCCTAAGATTTTTCGACCTGATGGGAGTAGAGCCCTGTCAGAAGGGAGGTCCGTGTGGCCACACAGACCGCGTTGTTGTAGAAATGAGTGAACCGCATCCCGTTGTGAGCCAGCCGGTCGAGGTTGGGGGTGCGGATTTCACCGCCGTAGCAACCCAGATCACAAAAACCCAGATCGTCTGCCATAATGAGAACGATGTTCGGTCGCCGACTATTTTTTTCTTTGTTCATAATATTTCCTTTTCTGTTTGCAGAAAATTGTGTTAGCATTCAACTAAAGAGCTTAAAGGCTGAAACTCCGGATCTCACAAATTAATAGGAAGAGATCGGCCAGAAAAAGTCTGTTTGGGAGCTATATGATGGCAAAAACGGTTCCATTCGTCAAGATGGAGAATTGTGAGGATAGGATAAACATGGGAAATTTCTTGATAACGGCTAGCCTAATTTGGATTGGCCTGATGTTGGTAGCTGGCGTGGGTGAGGCTTACGGACCGGAAAA